>JAPOZD010000214.1 GCA_026706245.1 Alphaproteobacteria bacterium | reverse complement strand
GGCCCTGCCGCCGCTGGCCGAGCCCATGAAGAGATAGTTCTTCCGGCCGAGCGCAATCGTGCGCTTATTCTGCCCATATCGGGCAGGATTGCGTGGTCCATTACCGCTGGCACGCGCATTTCGGGCGGCGACTACGCGTCGAAGGGATCGAACATCGCGCTGACGGCTCCGTGGCCTCAGTTGAGGTACAACCGGGCCTGATCGTCAAGATAGCCGCCTGGATGCTCGATCCGGCAGCCTGCGCCGGCATGGAGGTCGGCGCCCCTCGGACCTCCCTGGCGGCCCTCTCCGCTCTCCACGATCTTCTTGTCGCGCAAGGTCTGCGGCGAACCTTCTCCGGTGACCGGATTGTCATCGAGGAGAAGGCCGATGAAGACCCTGCCGGCATTGCCGAACCTGCCGAGCGAACCCTGCCAACTGACCATGCCTCTGGACGCCCCGAAGTTGCGGGGAATGAGCCGGAAGGAACGGAACACCGTCCTCGGCGCGCTGGCCGGGTTGATGCTGGAGGCCGCGAACGTCCCGGCAAGGGAGGATGACGATGCGGTCCACTGATTCCTTGCCGCGGTCGGTGCTGACCCGCATTGCGGTCGTCTACATCCGTCAGTCGACACCGGTGCAGGTGCGAGACAATCTCGAGAGCCAGCGCCGCCAGTACGACCTTGTCGAGGTCGCGCGCCGGCACGGTTTTGCCCGGGTCGACGTCATCGATGACGATCTCGGCCTGTCGGCCAGCGGCGCTGTCGCCCGTCCGGGTTTCGAACGCCTCGTCGCCCGGCTCTGCGCCGGCGAGATCGGCGCGGTACTCTGTTTCGAGGCGTCCCGCATCGCGCGGAACGGTCGGGACTGGCATCATATTCTTGAGTTGTGCGGTCTCGTCGAGGCGCGCGTCATCGACCAGGACGGCATCTACGATCCGCGCCACCCCAACGACCGGCTGCTGCTCGGCATGAAGGGAACGATCAGCGAGTTCGAGCTCGGCATACTCCGCGCGCGGATGTACGACGCCGCCCGCTCCAAGGCGGCCCGCGGCGAACTGCGCATCTGCGTTCCGATCGGCTATGTCTGGGACCGCCAGACCGGGCTGGGCTTCGATCCCGATATTCGCGTTCAAGAGGCAGTTCGCCAGATTTTCTCGCGGTTCCGCGAACTGGGCAGCGCCCGACGGGTCTTTCTGGCGTTGACGGCAGAGCAACGCTGCTTCCCTCGCCCTTCGGACGGCAGGACGATAGTGTCGTTCGACTGGACGCCGATCCGCTACCGCAATGTGATCTCGGTATTGAAGAATCCCTTCTACGCCGGCGTCTATTCGTATGGCAAAAGCGAAAGCCGGGCCGAGATCATCGATGGGCATGTGCGCAAGACCTACGGCCACCGAAGGCCCATGGAAGAATGGGAGGTCTTTCTGAAGGGCCATCACGAAGGCTACATCGACTGGTCCGAGTTCGAGCGCAACCAGGCACAGCTCGCCGCCAACGCCTATGGCAAGGCCGGCGGCAAGAAGTCCGGCCGCGGCGGACGGGCTTTGCTCACCGGGCTCCTCACCTGCGGTCGATGCGGGCGCGGGCTGGCTGTCGCCTATGCGGGGCGCCCACCCGGCCGTCCCATGTATCGCTGCGACCGGCCGAACCTCCAGCTCGGTCTCGACCGCTGCCTCGGATTCGGCGGCACGCGCGTGGACGCCGCCATTGCGCAAGAGGTTCTCCGTGTCGTCGAACCCATGGCGATCGAAGCCTCGATCGAGGCGGAGCGGATGATTGAGAAAGGGTTGCGGGAACGAGCGCGCGTCGCCGAGCTTGACCTGGAACAGGCCCGCTACGAAGCGTCGTTGGCAGAGCGCCGCTATGCCGCGTGCGACCCGGACAACCGCCTGATCGCGGCCCAGCTCGAGAAGAGCTGGGAGACGGCGTTGCAACGGGTGCAGGCGTGCGAAGCGCGGCTCGACGCAATGAGCGCCCCGGATGCCGGCGCCGTTGTTCCGGACCTGGCCGGTCTTGCCGCCGACCTCAAGGCCGCCTGGAACGCACCCGGCGTGACCATGCACGCCCGCCAGCGGCTCGTGCGCACGCTGATCGCCGACATCGTCGCCGACGTCGATGAGGAGGCGCGCGAGGTCATTCTGACGATCCATTGGCAGGGCGGTCAGCATTCGCAGTTGCGGGTCCGGAAGCCGAGAACCGGAGAGCATGGCTGCCGGACTTCGGACGAGGCCATGGCGGTCATCCGAAGCATGGCCGGGCGCTGGTCGGACGACCATATCGCCGCGTCGCTCAATCGGATGGGCATGCACACCGGACAAGGCAAGAGCTGGACCGGGAAGCGGGTCTCCTCCATCCGACGCGTGAACGGGATCCACGCCCATTTCGCCGCCTACAAGGACGGCAAATGGCGCACCATGCTCGAAGCCGCGACGGAACTCGGCGTCACCAGCCACGTCATCCGGCGGCTCATCAAGACCGGAGAGTTGCCGGCCCGGCAAGTCGTTCCCGGGGCGCCGTGGCAGATCCGGGTCGCCGACCTCCAGGCCAAGAATGTCGTCAGGGCCTTGGCCAACAGGAGGCGGAGAAGTCCGCGTCGACCCTCCGGCCAAGACCAGATGTCAATGTTTTCAGATAGTTGAAAAGGGGGTGCCCAATGAATCCACCAATTTAAACGCCGTTAGGGGCCCCACGCTTCAATGAGGCCGGGTCGCGAACGCCCCGGATGCGACCGCGCTGCCGGCAGAGAACGCCCTCGCCGGCCAGCTGGCCCACCGCGAGATCCGCGTGTGATAGGGCGGAAACGAGCCTGTCGCTCCACTGTATAGGCGGAGGAAGC
>JAPOZD010000357.1 GCA_026706245.1 Alphaproteobacteria bacterium | reverse complement strand
CAACCAGATCCGCCCGCGCGCGCGGCCGCGCTACACGCTGACGCCGAGCATCGTGTTCAAGGACGGCGAGCCGCTGCTGGCGATCGGTACCCCGGGGGGCGACAACCAGGATCAGACCATCCTGCAGGCGTTTCTGAACATCGTCGAGTTCTGGGAAGACTGGTACCCCAATCTGCACGACGCGATCGCGTGGCCGCGGGTCCGGACGCAGCACCTGCACGGGTCGTTCTGGCCGCATGCGGCCGGCTTCAACCGCATGGATCTCGAAGGGGACATCTCGTCGGAGGTGGCGAACGAGCTGCGCCGGCGGGGACACCACGTGAACGAGGTCCGGCCGTTCGGCATGTCCGGCTGCGCCACGGCGGTGCTCATCGATCCGGCGACCGGCAACCGCCTGGCGGCGGGCGACCCGCGGCGCGACTGCTACGCCTTGGCGTACTGACGCGGCTGTTCGGAGGGGGACGCCGGACGCAACCGCGACTCGGGCCGGGCCATGGAGTTGCCGGAGCGTCAGCCAGTGGCGAAAGCCGCAGCCGGGCCCGTGTCGCCCCCGCCGGCGCGCATCGTGGGGCCGACATCGGCATCGAACAGCCGAGTGAACTGATGCTGGTCGACCTCCGGTGGACGATGCAGTCTCTGGCCGCAGGTGCCGTGGCGCTGCCGGAGTACTGGCGTAGCGGGGTCGTCTACAACCCGCTGTCGGCCCGGGCGATCCAGGACCCGTATCCCACCTACGCACGGCTGCGTGCCCGTTCCCCGGTGCACCGCAGCCGGCTGCTGGAAGCCTGGGTGTTCACCCGCTACGCGGACGTGGAGGCCATCCTTCGGGACTACAAGCGATTCTCGAACATGCCTTCCAGCCGCCGGGTGTCGCGGCGGCAACGGACCTTCGCGCCGCCGCGGGCGGACTGGACCATGCTGTTCTTCGACCCGCCGGAACATACCCGCCTGCGAGCGCTGGTCAACCAGGCGTTCACGCCGCGGGCGGTCGACGCCCTCGAACCCCATATCCGGACGATCATGGGGGAGTTGCTCGACGACGTGGAAGACCCGGCGGGATTCGACCTCATGACGGCGGTGGCCAATCCCCTGCCGGTAATCGTGATCGCCGAGATGCTGGGTGTGCCTCCGGAAGACCGGGACCGTTTCAAGCACTGGTCGGATGCGCGCGCGCGACTGCTCGAACCGACGATCACCGCGCCGGAGAGAGAGCGGGCCGTCGCGGCCGGCGAGTCGCTCGACGCCTACTTCATGCCCATCATCCAGGCCCGGCGCCGCGAGCCCAGGGACGACATCGTCAGCGCCCTCGCCCAGGCGGAAGAAGAGGGCGACTCCCTCACCGAGCGTGAGATGTTGCTGATGCTGCGTCTGCTGCTGATTGCCGGCAACGAGACCACCACGAACCTGATCGGCAACGGGATGCTCGCGCTGCTGAAGCATCCGGAGCAACTTGAACTCCTGCGGGAAGACCCGAGCCGGATACCCGCGGCGGTGGAGGAGCTGCTGCGTTTCGACACACCGGTGCAGCTCGATGTCCGCGGCGTGCTGGAGGACTGCGACATACACGGCGCCACGCTGAGGCGCGGCGACGGCGCTGTCCTGGCCATAGGGGCCGCCAACCGCGACCCGGAGGTGTTCGACGACCCGGAACGTCTCGACGTCGAACGCGCCAGGGGCAGCAACATCTCGTTCGGCCGCGGCGTCCACCACTGCATCGGCGCGCCCCTGGCCCGCCTGGAAGGACGCATCGCCCTGGAGATGCTCCTGGAGCGCTACTCGTCGCTGCGGCTGCTCACGGACCGACCTGCATTTCGGCGCGGCATCGTGCTGCGCGGCCTGGAGTCGCTGCCGGTCAGCGCCGTCCCGGCGTGACCCGACTGAGGAAAAGTGGTGGCGGCGCGGACCATGCCTCTGCCCTCCGCCTACGTCAGCCACAAGTGCCAGACCGAAATCGGCCCCGGGCTGTTTGGCGGTCGCTGGCTGCCATACACGAAGTCCCGACCATGCCGCGTATAGGCCAAGTCGGAAGAGTCGGACTCGACAGGAACGGGGAGCGCTTCCACCAGGTAGCGGTCAGGGTGCAATTCCATGGCTTTCGACAGAGCGTCCTTGAGCGCCATCTCGATCGACGAACCATCCCGCACTAGCCGATCATGAATGCTTCGCGGTTGCCCCACGCGTACTCTCCTTCCACGAAGCGGCGAATCCCGTTCTTGCAATACAGAGCTACCGTCTTCGACGCCGCGGCGTCGAGAATCTTCGCCTCCGCGACCAGCGGAAAACGCTGGTCGGCGGCTGACAGAACAATCGAGAGGTCTGGACGTTTTTCGAGGTGGGATCCGTCGAAACTGATGCTCTCCACTCCCCGTCCGACGTAGAGGACGAGCTGCCCCCAGAGAGGGTCCTCGAGAATCAGCCTGTTCAGCCGCGCCTCCATCAAAGCGGTCACTTCCGGCTCCGTGCCGGTTGCTATGGCATCGGACCTGCGCGTGCGAAGGTCGCCGAACGCCTGCCGCAAGCCGTCCGCCAGTATTTCCAGATGGTCGCCCGCAATGGCCGCCAGCGGCAGCCGAAGGCCACGGGTCAACTCCGAGACCTGGTCGGGACGAGAATGAGGCGCCGGACTTCTCATGCGCTTGCATGCCCCTTCAGTCGCTCGACATGGGACCACGCAATCCGCTGTGCAAGCAGCCGCGCCTGGGTCTCGCTCCAATAGCGCCTTTGCGCAAGCCGCCCGATCAGAAGGCCATCCAATCCGTTATCGACGACGACCTCGGATGCGGCCGCCTCGTCGGCGGCCCTCACCAAACCTACCCAATCGCCCCG
>JAPOZD010000122.1 GCA_026706245.1 Alphaproteobacteria bacterium | reverse complement strand
CATGGTGCGTCGAGCCGCTTGCCCGATGCCCCGCATCGAACTGCGCGGCTCTCCTTCCCTGCCGGCCCCACAGCGCCGCGCAGACCATGACCCCGGTGAGAAATGCGGGCTAGGGCGCGAGCGGCGTTCAGCGCCGGCCGAAGAGGCGTTCGATATCGGCGAGCTTGAGTTCCACATAGGTCGGGCGGCCGTGATTGCACTGGCCGGAGCGCGGTGTTGCCTCCATTTCGCGCAGGAGCGCATCCATCTCTTGTGCGCCGAGCCGCCGGCCGGCGCGCACCGATCCGTGGCAGGCCATGGTCGCCGCCACGTCCTCCAGCCGTTCCTTGAGCGCCAGCGCCAGGCCGTGCTCGGCCAGGTCGTCGGCCAGGTCGCGCACCAGCCCCTTCGCATCCGCCTCGCCGAGCGCCGCCGGCGTCTCGCGGACAAGCACCGCCTCCGGGCCGAAGCGCTCCAGCACGAGGCCGAGCTCGGCGAGTTCGCCGGCCTTGGCCGCGAGCCGTTCGGCGCCGGCCTCGTCCAGCTCCACCACCTCGGGCAGCAGCAGCGCCTGGCGCGGCGGCCGGCCCTCGGCGAGCGCCCGGCGCATGCGCTCCAGCACGAGCCGTTCATGCGCGGCATGCTGGTCCACCAGCACGATGCCGTCGCCCGTTTGCGCCACGATATAGGTGTCGTGGAGCTGCGCCCGCGCCGCCCCCAGCGGCAGGCCGGCGGCCCCGGGCGCTTCCGGGGCGGGCGGCGGGGCCGACGGCGCGAGCGCGGGATCGAGCGGCGCCTGCCACTCGCTCGCCCGCTCGGCGAGCGCCAGCGGCGGCGTAGATGATCCGCCCGGCCGGAAGCGTCCGACCAAAGGCGCGGCGGCAGCGGGCATGGCCGCGCGGTGGCCCTCTTCCGCCAGCGCGCGGCGAAGCGCAGAGACGATGAGGGAGCGCACCCGGCCCGCATCGCGGAAACGGATCTCGGTTTTGGCCGGATGCACATTCACGTCCACCCGGTCGGGCGGAACGTCCAGAAACAGCGCCAGCACCGGGAAGCGCCCGCGCGGCACCAGCTCCTCATAGCCCGCGCGCACCGCGCCCTGGAGCAGGCGGTCGCGCACCGGGCGGCCGTTGACGAAGAGATATTGCGCCTGCGCCGTGCCGCGATGCCAGGTCGGCAGGCCGGCATGGCCGGTGAGGCGGAGCCCGTCCGCCTCCAGCGCGACCGGCACGGAGTTGTCGGCAAACTCCGCCCCGAGCACATCCGCGAGCCGCGCGAGCAGGTCGGAGGCTGCCGGCGAGGCCCAGGCGCGCCGTCCGTCATGCTCCAGCGAGAAGGCGAGGGCCGGGCGCGCCATGGCGAGGCGCTTCAGCATGTCGGCGGCGGCGAGATATTCCGCGCGCGCCGATTTCAGGAACTTCAGCCGCGCGGGCACGGCGCGGAAGAGCCCGGCCGCCTCGACCCGTGTGCCGCCCGCGCGGGCCGCCGGCTCGAGCGCGCCGATGCTGCCGTTATCGACCGCGAGGCGCCAGGCCTCGGACGCGCCGTTGGCCCGGCTGGTTATCGTGAGGCGCGAGACCGCGCCGATGGAGGGCAGCGCCTCGCCGCGAAAGCCGAGCGTGCGGATATCCACAAGGTCGTCATCGGCGAGCTTGGAGGTGGCGTGGCGTTCGAGCGCGAGCGCCAGCTCGTCGCGCGCGATGCCGGCGCCGTCGTCATCCACGGAAATCGAGGCCGCGCCCCCCTGGCGGAGCGCGCAGTCGATCCGCCCGGCGCCGGCGTCGATGGCGTTCTCGACCAGCTCCTTGAGCGCCGACGCCGGGCGTTCCACCACCTCTCCGGCCGCGATGCGGTTCACCACCGCTTCCGGCAAGCGGCGCAGCATCAGCGCCGGCCCATCGCGGCCAGATAGTCCCGCGCCAGCGCCTTGCCCCGCTCCACCGCCGGCTGGTCGAACGGATCGACTCCCAGCACATGCGCGGCGAGGATCGTTTCCAGCATGAAGTGCATCATCAGCGCGCCCGCCGCCGTCTCGTCGATGCGCTCCAGATGCAGCTGCCTGACCGGCCGGCCCCGCTCCGCCAGGGTCTCGACGGTGGCCCGCGCCTCCGCATCCAGCAGGTCGCCCATGCTGCGCCCGGCAAGCCAGGCGAGGCGCTCGTCCTCCACCAGCCCCGGCGGCACGATGCGTCCGCGCCCGGCGGTCTCGGCCGTTACCACCGTGAAGAGCTTGTCGTCCGGCCCGTCGAGCCAGAGCTGGAGCTGGCTGTGCTGGTCCACCGCGCCGAGTGCGGGCGCGGGCAGCGTGCCCTTGCCGTCCTTGCCGAGGCTCTCCGCCCAGAGCTGGCGGAACCACATGGCGAAGGGCAGCAGCCGGTCGGCATAGGCCGCGAGCACCGCGCTCCGTCCGGCCCCGGCGCCGCAGGCGGCATTGAGCGCCGCGCCGAGCGCCGGATCGCTGGCGCCGGGCCGGGCGGCGTTCAGGCTCCGGTGCAGGACCAGATGCGCGCCCTCGCGAAGCGCGGCCGGGTCGAGGCCGGCGATGACGGCCGGCAAGAGGCCGACGGGCGTCAGCGCGGCATAGCGCCCGCCTATGCCCGGGTCGTGGTCGATGACGAAAAATCCCCAGGACTCCGCGAGGCGCCGGAGCGGGCTGGCGCCGGGCTCGACGATCACGGTCACATGCGGCGCGGCGTTTTCGCGGCCGACGGCGTCCGCCAGCGCCTCCAGGCAGATCAGGCATTGCAGCAGCGTCTCGGCCGTGCCGCCCGACTTGGAGATGACGAGGAAATCCGTGCGCGCGAGGTCGAGCGAGCGGAACAGGTGGTCGAAGGTGTGGGGGTCGATATTGTCGAGGAAGTGCAGCCGGGGCGAATCGCCGCTCGGCCCGAAACCGGAATCGG
>JAPOZD010000398.1 GCA_026706245.1 Alphaproteobacteria bacterium | reverse complement strand
TCCGCACGAAACCGAAGGAGACCTGCAAGGATCGGCTCGCGCTGGCGCACCGCAGCGCCGTTGCGTTCCTCCAGAACCGTTACGGCAGCGAGACCCCGCCCTGGGGCGAGGCGCATCGGGCGCGCTTCTCGCACCCGGTCGCAGGGCGCATTCCGCTGCTCGGCAGCCTCCTGAACCGCGAGATCGCGACAAGCGGGGGGCCGACCACGGTGAACCGGGGCGGCTCGCGCTTCCGCGATGAACGCGACCCGTTCCGCCATGCCCACGGCGCCGGCTACCGGGCCATATACGACCTGGAAGACCTTGACAGGTCGCGGTTCATCCAGGCCGTCGGCCAGTCGGGCAATCCCTTCTCGCCGCACTACGACGATCTTGTGGAACTCTGGCGGGACGGTGCCTATATCTCACACGATCAGGCCCGGACGCCGGTCCACAGTCTGCTTTTGCGGCCCGAATGAGCATTTCCTTTCCGGACATCGAGGCGGCCGACCGCTTGCTGGAAGGGCGCATCGTGCGCACGCCTTTCCTTCGTTCGGAGACGCTGAGCGCGATTTCCGGGGCCGACCTCTTCCTGAAATTCGAGAACCGGCAATACACCGCCTCCTTCAAGGACCGCGGCGCCTATATCTATCTCGCTGGGCTCGACGAGGCCCAGCGACAGGCGGGAGTCATTGCGCTTTCGGCCGGCAACCATGCCCAGGGCGTCGCCTACCACGCCGCGCGGATGGGCGTGCCGGCCACCATCGTGATGCCGGAAGCGACGCCCTTCAGCAAGGTCCGGGCGGCGGAGTTCCTCGGTGCGGAAGTGATCCTGAGAGGCGAGACCATCGCCGAGGGCGAGACGTTCATTCACGAGCGCGCGGAGGCGAAGGGCCTCACTTTCGTGCATCCCTATGACGATCCCCGTATCGTTGCGGGCCAGGGCACGGTCGGGCTGGAAATGCTGCGCGCCGTGCCCGGCCTCGATTTCCTGGTCGTGCCCATAGGCGGCGGCGGGCTCATCGCGGGCATTGCGATTGCCGCGAGGGCCCTCAGTCCGGAAACCCACGTGATCGGCGTCGAGGCGACCGGCTACCCTTCCATGCACCACGCGCTCAAGGGCCTGCCGGCGCCGCCGGGCGGCCCGACCATCGCCGAAGGCATCGCCGTCAAGCGGCCGGGCGCGCTCACCCTGCCGCTGGTGCGCGAGCTGGTCGAGGACATCCTGCTGGTGGATGAGGCGGCCATGGAGCACGGCGTGCAACTGCTCGCCGAAATCGAGAAGACCGTGGCGGAGGGCGCGGGAGCCGCGGCGCTCGCCGCCGTGCTCTCCCATCCCGAGCGTTTCAGGGGCCGGCGCACCGGCCTTGTCGTCTCGGGCGGCAATATCGACGCCCGCATACTCGCCTCCGTGCTGATGCGCGGCCTCGTGCGGAGCGGGCGGCTCGTGCGGCTGCGCATCGAGATACAGGACCAGCCCGGCGGGCTTGCCCGCGCCGCCGCGGCCATCGCCAGCGCGGGCGGCAATATCGTCGATGTCCAACACCAGCGCTGGTTCGAAGATGTGCCGATCAAGCTCACCGACATCGAGGTCGCGCTCGAAACGCGCGACGAAGCCCATGTCGGCCAGGTGCTGGAAGCCCTGCAGGCCGCAGGCATGCGCGCGGTCCGGCTCAGTTCGCGTTCGGTCTGAGGAGGCCCGCCACGCCCCCGGTCAGCAGGATGGCCTCCACGGCCCCGACTTCCGGCCGGCGGTCGGGGTCGTGGAGCGGGCCGGCAATCGAGAATCCGAGCGGCGGCGCATCCGGCCTGCCGGGGAAAGCGACCCGCCCGGTGAAATCGACCAGCCGGCGCCGGAGATCCGCCGACCCGGAAATCGCGACTTGTCCGCCCGAAAGGGCGAAGCTCCCGGCGACCGGCTCTGCGACGCCGCCCCGGATGCGGGCCTCCAGGCGTCCGGAAACAAGCGGGCTGTCGCCCGAAACCAGCGCATTCCGCAAGCGGCGCAGCAATTCCGCTGAAGTGGGCGCACCCTCCAGGGCGGATCGCGCGGCCGCTGCAGCGACGCCGGCCAGACGCCCGCCGGAGAAATCGAAGCTTGCCGTGCCGGAAAGCGTGGAAGCCATATCGTGTAGGCTGCGGCCTTCGGCCGCCAAACCGAGGAACCCGCCGGTCCGGGCGCCGCTCGGTCCGAAACCCATGCGCTCCGGCAGGACGGCGTCGCGCACTCTCATTTTCAGCAGTGCGCGGCCCTCGCCGGTCAGGTATCCGTCGAACGCGAGCCGCCCGCCGCGCCAGCCCGCCGTGGCAGCCTTGACCAGCCACGCCTCGGGTGAGAGCGAAAGGTCGAGCTTCACGTCTTCTAGCACCTCCCCGCCGATGCCGAGCGCGTCCGCCCCGAGCTCCAGCTCCAGGTCGAACGCGCCGAAGCGGCCGGTCTCGAACGGCCTGCGCCGCCAGACGGGGACATTCAGGGAGGGCGCCGGCAAATCGATGCGGTCCGCCGCAAGCGCGACCCGCGCCGCCGGCCGCTCGCCGTCCAGCGAGAGGGAGCCCTTCCCCTGCATCCGGGCCGTGCCGAGATGAATATCGATATCCGTGACAACGGCGCGGTCGCGCTCGGCCGACACCGACGCCGCCGCCATTGCGCGACTGTCGCTATCCGGCAGTTGCAGCCCCGGCGGCAGCGGACCTTCGAACTCGATGCGCCCAAGGAAACGCCTCCGTTCGGCGAGCTCGCCCGAGAGACGCAGCGACCGGCCGCCGGCATCGGCGCTGAAGTCTATCGGCAGCAGGTCCGGCAGGCCGTCGCCGCGGCCTTCGAATTCGACGGCGCCCAGACCCCGCGCGACAACAGGGAGCGGAAAGCGGTAAAGGCGGGCGCTGCGGTCGAGGTCATGGGCCGGACGACCGACCTCGAC
>JAPOZD010000053.1:11597-26530 GCA_026706245.1 Alphaproteobacteria bacterium | reverse complement strand
CCGGTAGTCCTAGCCCTAAACGATGAATGCTTGGTGTGGCGGGTATCGATCCCTTCATCGACGAGAAGATCCGCACGCTCGGCACCGCCGCCTGTCCGCCCTACCACCTGGCGGTCGTGATCGGCGGCACGTCGGCGGAGCTCAACCTGAAGACCGTGAAGCTCGCAAGCACCGGCTATCTCGACGGCCTGCCGGCGGAGGGCGGGCCGCATGGCAGCGCCTATCGCGACCGGCAGATGGAAGAGAAAATCCTGGAGGCGACGCGCGCCATGGGCATTGGGGCGCAGTTCGGCGGCAAGTATTTCTGCCACGATGTGCGCGTGGTGCGCCTGCCGCGCCATGGCGCCTCGCTGCCGATCGGCCTCGGCGTCTCCTGCTCGGCCGACCGCCAGGCACTGGCCAGGATCGGCCGCGACGGCGTCTTCCTGGAGGCGCTGGAGCGCGACCCCGCGCGCTTCCTGCCGGAGACGGACGCCGACACGCTCGGCGGCGAGGTGGTGGCGCTCGACCTCAACCGGCCGATGGACGAGATCCGGGCCGAGCTCTCGCGCTATCCGATCCGCACCCGCCTTGCGCTGACGGGCCCGATCACAGTGGCACGCGATCTCGCGCACCAGAAGATCGAGGCGAGGCTCGCCGCGGGCGAAGCCATGCCCGCCTGTTTCCGCGACCACCCGATCTACTATGCCTGCCCCGCCAAGACGCCGGAGGGCATGGCGTCGGGCTCATTCGGCCCGACCACGGCCGGGCGCATGGACGCCTTCGTGGACGCCTTCCAGGCCGCGGGCGGCAGCCATGTCATGCTGGCCAAGGGCAACCGCTCGGCCCAGGTGACTGCGGCCTGCAAGGCGCATGGCGGCTTCTATCTGGGCTCGGTCGGCGGCGCGGCGGCGCGGCTCGCGCAGGACCACATCCGCAAGGTCGATCTGCTGGAATATCCCGAGCTCGGCATGGAGGCGATCTGGCGCATCGAGGTCGAGGACTTCCCCGCCTTCATCGTCATAGACGACAAGGGCAACGACTTCTTCGCCGGGCTCTGAGCGGGAGGGAAAGTCCCCCGCGGGCGGCAATGAGCCCGCGGGGGAAGAAACGGGTCAGGTGATCGCGATCGGGTTGCCGATCGAGCCGGTGCCGCCCTTGATCGGCAGCGGCGCGAACACATAGACGAACTGATACGCCCCATCGGCGATCAACTCGTCGAAGATCAGGTTCTCGTGGATGTAGATGCCGTTGCGGGTGATGAGCTCGTTATGCACCACGAACGCCTTCTTCGGGTCCGGGTTCGGCACCACCTCGACCGGCCAGGTGTCCGCGCCGGCGAGGCAGATGCCCTTGTCCACCAGGATTTTCGCGACATCCATGCCGATGCCGGGGACGCCGGAGTTGAAGCGGTCGTTGTTCTTGATCCAGAGGTCGCCCCAGCCGGTGTTGAAGAACACCGCGTCGCCTTCCTTGATGTCGTCCAGCGACATGCCCTGCGCGGCGAGCGCGGTATCGACATGGGCCGGCGTGATCTCGTCGCCGACGTCCCACGCCTTTTGCGGCTTCACGTCGATCAGGTGGCCGCGGGTGAAGAACGGCTTGACATGCTCCATGCCGATCTTCTGGAGCCCGTAGGCGCCCTCGACCTCGGCCCCGGTGAAGCCGTTGTAGTAGCGGTGGTCGGCCTTGTCGGTCGCCGAGCCGACAATGGCGCCGATATGGCCGAGGCCGTCGAACTGGGTGCCCACCTGGCCGATTTCGGTCGCGAGATACTCGTCGTTATAGACGAGCATGTTCTCGCCGAACGGGCCGCCGGTCGGGGCGCCGGGAATGCGGAGCGCGAAGCCGCGCGGACCGAAAAAGGGAATGCTCGGCTCGTAGTCGCGCCCGATGCGGGTGACCTTGCCGTTCTTGATCCACTTCACGGCGTCGAGCGTCTTCTCCGGCGTCATCCAGTTGGAGGCGCCGGCCTGGTCTCCCTCGCCCCAGCGCGACGGCCACCATTTCTCGCCGATTGGCGTCATGTGGCTGTCGGCCTTCGCTTCCTGAACGCTGCCGCCGGTCATCGCCGCGCCGGCGGCCGCCACCGCACCGGCGCCCACAGCGGCCGTGCGCATGAAATTCCGACGGTCCGGCGACTCGACGTCGGCCGTCTTCGGCAGTGATTCGAACTTGCTGAAGATCATGTGCGTCTCTCCCCTTGCGGCGCTTCCGGTAATTGTAGGACTGTATCCTGTGCCCCGGTTCGCCCGCAGGTCAAGACAGAACAACGAGAAAAGCGAAGCCGATGAGTCTCTTCGAAGCCCACGCGCCCGAGGCGCGCATCCCGGTCACCGTGCTCACCGGCTTTCTCGGCAGCGGCAAGACCACCCTGCTCAACGCGCTGCTGCGCGACCCGGCCATGGCCGGCACGGCGGTGATCGTGAACGAGTTCGGCGATATCGCCCTCGACCACCTGCTGGTGGAGGCGGTGGACGGCGAGACCATGGTGGTGAACGGCGGCTGCGTGTGCTGCCAGCTTCGCTCCGACCTGGAGGAGACGCTGCGCGACCTGCTGGCGCGCAGACGGGACGGCGAGGTGCCGCCCTTCGAGCGGGTGGCGGTGGAGACGACGGGCCTTGCCGACCCCGCGCCCATCGCGCAGACGCTCCTGAACAACCCGCTGGTGTCGAATTTCTACCGGCTCGATGGAATCGCCGCGACCGTGGACGGCGTGCTGGGGCCCGGCCATCTGGGCGACCAGCCGGAAGCCGTGAAGCAGGTGGCGCTCGCCGACCGCATCGTGGTGACCAAATGCGACCGCGAGGATGCCGCGCCGGAAGCGCTGGTCGGGCTGCTGGACAAGCTGGCGCCCGGCGCGGAACGGCGCGAGGCGGCGATGGGCGCGGTGCCGCCGGATTTCCTCTTCGGCCTGGACACGGCCGACGCCTGCTGGCTCGGGCTTGTGGACGACGGGGAAGACGGGCACGACCATGAGCATGGGCACGATCTCGACGACATCGACACGGTGTCGCTGATCTTCGAGGAGCCGATAGACTGGCTGGCGTTTTCGCGCTGGCTCGCCGACCTGCGCAACCGCCACGGCTCGCAGCTCCTGCGCGTCAAGGGCATCCTGAACCTCGAAGGCGAGGACGGGCCGGTGGTGGTTCACGGCGTGCAGCACATCTTCCAGTCGCCGAAGCGCATGGCCGGCTGGCCGGACGGGGACCGCCGCTCGCGCCTCGTCTTCATCACCCGCGGCCTGCCCCGCGAAACCCTGCTGGCGGGACTGGGCGGAGGCGCTTGAAGCGCTGCGCTGAGACCCCGCCATCGGGCCGGAAGCGTCCGCTCGAAGGGATTTGATGCCTGTGTCGCCGGGCGCCGTCACGGAAAGGGCCTACCCGCTCCTTCTGGGCAGCCTGGCAGTTGCTGTGTTCCTGGCGGTCACGGCGGTGGCGATGCTGGGCCCGCTGCTCGTGGACATGGCCGCCGCGTTGAGAACCACGGTTCCCGTGGCGGCGCAGGTCGTCACCGCGGCCTCTGCGGTCTGGGCGGCCACGGCTCTGGTGGCGGGGCCGTTCTCCGATGCCTATGGACGCAAGCCGGTGATCGTTCTCGGTCTCTGCTCCCTGGCGGCCGGTGCGCTCGGCGTGGGGCTGGCTCCCACATTCGCCGCGGCGGTAGGGTTCAGCCTGCTGGTCGGGATCGGCGGCGGCATGGTGCCGCCCACATGCATCTCGCTCGTCGGAGACCTGATCGCGAGCAGGCGCCAGCCCATGTCCATTGCGCTCCTGACCATGCAGCCGGGCATGAGCGTGCTGCTGGGCGTGCCGCTGGCTGCCGTGCTCAGCGAATATGCGGGATGGCGTTTTCCGTTCCTGGCGGTCGGGCTGGCGCTCCTGCTGGCTGCCCTGCTGCTTTTCCTGCTCGTGCCCCGCCGGAAGCCGTCGGCCGGCCGCGCAGCCCTGGTCGGGCGGATGCGGCGCGTCGCTACATTTCCGGTGACCTGGTACCTAGCCGGAACCAACATTCTGGCCCGCACCGCCTGGGGCGCGGTCATCACCCTGCTGCCGCCCTTCCTGATCGTGACCTACGGGATGCGGAAAGTGGAGACCGCCCTGCCGATGGCCGTCGTCGCCTTGTGGATGACGGCCGCGCCGCTGCTGGGAGGCAGGATAGGGCGCCTTCGAAGGCGGCTTGCCGTCACGGCCGGCCTGCTGCTGATGGCGGCCATCCCGGGGCTTGGCGTTTTCCTGCCGGGCTGGAGCGCATGGTCGTCGGTGCTGGCGGCCGGCCTCCTGATGCTGCTGGTCGTTCCCGTCACCACCGTTCTCGTGATCCTGATAGCGGAAACCGGAGGCGGGTCCCGGGGCACGTTCGCCGGCGTTATATCCAGCAGCAATTGGGGCGGCATGGCGGCGGGCGCGGCGATCGGCGGCGTGCTGGTGGACCATGTCGGCTACGGGGCGCTGTCCTTCCTGCTGGCCGGCGCGGTGCTTGCGAGCGGCCTGCTCATGGCCTTCGCGGTCAACGAAAGGGCCATGGCCCGCCTCCGGGACCGTTTCTCTCCCCCGCCGGAGGGTGAGTAGGACTTCCGGGGAGCGCGTGCGAAACCGCGCTTGCAGGACGGCCCGGCTCCCGTTTGAAATCCGGGCGGTTTCGGCGTATAGCCCCGCCTTCCCCGCGAGGCGCATGACGAAGGAGTAGGCTCATGGGCGAGACCTGGACGCCCCGGACCTGGCGCGGCAAGCCGGCGCAGCAGATGCCGGTCTATGCCGACGAGGCCGCGCTCGCCGCCGCCGAGAAGAACCTTGCGACCTGGCCGCCGCTCGTCTTCGCCGGCGAGGCCCGCAACCTCAAGGCCGATCTCGCCCGCGTCGCGCGCGGCGAGGCTTTCCTGCTCCAGGGCGGCGACTGCGCGGAGAGCTTCGCCGAGTTCCACGCCAACAATATCCGCGACACCTTCAAGGTGCTGCTGCAGATGGCGGTGGTGCTGACCTACGGCGCGTCCTGCCCGGTGGTGAAGGTCGGGCGCATGGCCGGCCAGTTCGCCAAGCCGCGCTCGGCCCCGACCGAGACCGTGGACGGGGTGGAGCTGCCGAGCTACCGGGGCGACATCATCAACGCCATGGGCTTCGATGCGCCCTCGCGCGAGCCCGACCCGCAGCGCATGCTCCAGGCCTACACCCAGTCCTCGGCAACGCTGAACCTGCTGCGCGCCTTCGCCATGGGCGGCTTCGCCGACCTCCACCAGGTCCACCGCTGGAACCTCGACTTCGTGCGCGAGGAGCTGGGCGAGCGATACCGCGACATGGCGGACCGGCTCTCCGAAGCGCTGGAGTTCATCGCCGCCTGCGGCCTGACCTCCGAGACGACGCCGCAGCTTCGCGAGACCTCCTTCTACACCTCCCACGAGGCGCTGCTGCTGCCCTGGGAGGAGGCGCTGACCCGCGTCGACAGCCTGACGGGCGAGTGGTACGACTGCTCCGCGCACATGCTCTGGATCGGCGACCGCACGCGCGACCCGGACGAGGCGCATGTCGAGTTCCTGCGCGGCGTCGGCAACCCGCTCGGGCTGAAATGCGGCCCGTCGCTGACGACCGACCATCTCAAGCGCCTGCTCTGGCAGCTCAATCCCGGGAACGAGCCGGGCCGGCTCACGCTCATCTGCCGGGTGGGCGCGGGCAATGTCGCGGCGCACCTGCCGCGCCTGATCGAGACCGTGCAGGCCGAGGGCGCCGAGGTGGTGTGGTCCTGCGACCCGATGCACGGCAACACGGTCAAGGCCGCAGGCGGGCTCAAGACGCGGCCCTTCGGCTCCATCCTCTCGGAGGTTCAGGAGTTCTTCGCGGTGCATCGCGGGCACGGCACCTGGGCGGGCGGCGTGCATTTCGAGATGACCGGGCAGAACGTGACCGAATGCACCGGCGGCGCGAGCGCCGTGACCGAGGCCGGCCTGCAGGACCGCTACCATACCCATTGCGACCCGAGGCTGAACGCGAGCCAGGCGCTCGAGCTCGCCTTCCTGATCGGCGAGCAGCTGAAGGAAGAGCGCAACGGCCGCGCCGCCACCGCGATCGCTGCGGAGTAGGCGCATGGACGGCGCGCTCCCGCACCCGGACGCCGCCGACGTCCCGCACTACACGGACGCCTATTTCTCCAAGAGCAAGGCGGTCGTGGAGCAGTTCGGCGATATGCCGGTCACCTATGCGGTGTTCATGCGCCGTCCGGTGGTCTCGGCAGCCCGGCTCACCGTGGAGTGGCTGAAGGCCGTCGCGTCCGCGCGCGGCGCCGCCTTCGACATCGAGGAGCGCTATGAAGAGGGCGTTTCGGTCGGGGCGGGCGACCCGCTGCTCTACATATCGGGGCCGCTTCGCCACCTGATCGACCTGGAGACGCTCTACCTCCAGAAGCTCGGCTCCGCCTGCGTCGCCGCCTACAATGCCCGCGCGATGTGCATGGCGCTGCCCGACACGGGTTTTCTTGCCATGGACGCCCGCCACTGCGCCGGCACCGACATGGCCGAGATCATGGCCTATGCCGCGAGCGTCGGCTCCGCGGCGGCGAAGCGCGAGGCGGGCGCGGTTGGCTTCATCGGCAACGCCACGGACGCAACGGCGCATTTCTTCGGCGCGGAGCGGGGCCTCGGCACCATGCCGCACGGCCTCATCGGCTATGCCGGCTCCACGCTCCGCGCGGCGGAAATGTTCGTCGAGACCTTCCCCGACGAGCCGCTCACCGTCGTCACCGACTATTACGGGGCCGAGCTGTCAGATGCGGTGGCGGTCTGCCGGCGCTTCCCCGAGCGCGCGGCCGAGGGCCGTGTCGCCATCCGGCTCGACACCCATGGCGGACGCTATACCGAGGGGCTGGATCTGCAGAAGTCCTACGAGGTGCTGGACCGCAACGCGCCCCGCGCGATCCGCGACTACCGCACGGAGGGCGAATTGCGCCATCTTGTGGGCACGGGCGTGACGGCCGCCGCCATCTGGCACCTGCGCGAGACGCTCGACGGCGCCGGCTTCCCGAAAGCGAAGATCACCGCCTCGTCGGGCTTCACTGCCGGCAAGTGCCGCGTCATGGCGCTGGCCCAGGCCCCGGTGGATACTATCGGCACGGGCTCATACCTCCCGGACCAGTGGTCGGAGACCTATGCGACCGCCGACATCGTCGAATATGACGGCAAGCCGAGCGTCAAGGTCGGCCGCGAGTTCCTGCTGAGGCGCAGGTGACCGACCGGCTCTCCATCGCCATCGCCCAGATCGATCCGACCGTGGGCGATGTGGCCGGCAATGCGGACCGCATCCGGCGCGCGCGCGCCGAGGCCCGGGGCGCCGATCTGGTCGTCTTCCCGGAGCTGGTCCTCTCCGGCTATCCGCCGGAGGACCTCGTGCTGAAGCCCGACTTTCAGGAGGCTTGCCGGGAGGCCTGCGAGGCGCTGGCGGCGGAAACCGCCGACGGCGGGCCGGCGCTGCTGGTCGGCCTGCCCTGGCCGGAGGACGGGCGGCTCTACAACGCCGTCGCGCTGCTGGACGGGGGCGAGGCGGCGGCCGTCCGCCACAAGGTGCTGCTGCCCAATTACGGCGTGTTCGACGAGAAGCGCGTGTTCGACCCGGGCGAGATGCCGGGGCCGGTCTCCTTCCGCGATGTGCGCATCGGCGTGCCGATCTGCGAGGATATCTGGCAGCCTGCCGTGGTCGAGTGCCTGGAGGAGAACGGCGCCGAGATGCTGCTGGTGCCGAACGGCTCGCCCTTCGAGACGACCAAGGACGACATCCGCCTCAACATCGCGGTCGAGCGCGTGGTGGAGAGCGGCCTGCCGCTCGCCTATGTCAACCAGGTGGGCGGGCAGGACGAACTGGTGTTCGACGGCGCTTCCTTCGTGCTCGGGCGCGACCGGGCGCTGAGGGCCCAGCTTCCCGCCTGGACGGAGAGCGTGGCGATCACGCGCTGGGAGCGCGGCGCGGACGGCATGGACTGCACCGGCGGACCGATGGCGGAGGGGAACGACGGTCTTTCCGACATCTACTCGGCGATGATGCTGGGCCTGCGCGACTATGTGAACAAGAACTGCTTTCCTGGCGTGGTGCTGGGCCTTTCAGGCGGCATCGATTCCGCGCTCTCGGCGGCGGTGGCGGTGGATGCGCTCGGGCCGGAGCGGGTGCGCTGCGTGATGATGCCCTCCCCCTACACCTCGCAGGCTTCGCTGGACGATGCGCTGGAGGCGGTCACGGCGCTCGGCGCCTCCTACGAGACGATCTCCATCGAACCGGCGATGGGGGCCTTCGGCGGCATGCTGGCAAGCGCCTTCGGGAACCGCGGCGAGGACACGACGGAAGAGAACATCCAGGCCCGCGCGCGCGGGCTCACCCTGATGGCGCTCTCCAACAAGTTCGGCCATATGGTGCTCTCCACCGGCAACAAGTCGGAAATGTCGGTCGGCTACGCCACCCTCTACGGCGACATGTGCGGCGGCTACAACGTGCTGAAGGACGTGTACAAGACGACCGTCTTCGCGCTCGCCGACTGGCGCAACCGCAACCGCCCGGAAGGCGCGCTCGGGCCCGCAGGCCGGGTCGTGCCGCAGAACATCATCGACAAGCCGCCCTCGGCCGAATTGCGCCCCGACCAGACCGACCAGGACAGCCTGCCGCCATACGATGCGCTCGACGACATCCTGGAATGCCTGATCGAGGACGAGCTTTCGGTGGCCGAAATCGCGGCGCGCGGCCACGGCGTCGAGACCGTGGAGCGCGTCTGGCGGATGCTCGACATCGCCGAATACAAGCGCCGCCAGGCCCCACCCGGCGTCAAGCTCACCCGCCGCGCCTTCGGCCGCGACCGCCGCTACCCCATCGTCAACGGCTATCGCGGCAGGGTTTAGCACGACATCCGGTCCTGTTGGATCGTGACGAAGGAAGTGTGAGGACTATCGCCCCGACCCCCGCTTTCGCGAGGGCAGGCGGGGCGCGGAGCGTGGCGTGGCCGGGCGAGCGGGCGCATCGCAGGCAAGCCGGAATGAATCCGGCGACCGGCTGCTTCAGCGCATGTCCACCTTCAGCACGAGGGCCGCCGCGCTGTCGCCGGCCGCGCAGCCGGTGAAGAGGCCGTAGCCGCCGCCCCTGAGCGCCAGTTCCTCGATCAGCTCCTGCACGAGGCGCATGCCCGTCGGGCCCTGCGGATGGCCGAAGATGAGCGACGAGCCGTAATTGTTCATGCCCCCGGCATCGAACCCCGTCGCCTCGGCGAAATAGAGGTCGTTCACCGCGAAGGGGTTGTGCGTCTTGACGACGGCGATCCGGTCGATCCCGAGCCCCGCATCGGCAAGCGCCGCTTCGGCCGCCGCCACGGGCGCCATGCCCATATAGGCCTTTTCCGCACGCCCCTCGCCATAGGAGAGGAGCTGAACCGAAACCGCATCGTCGCGGCCGAGCTCCTTCGCCTGCCCGGCCGTGGTCAGCAGCAGGCCGGCATTGCCGTCGGCCGGATGGGTCTGCGCGGCGGCGGTGACGGTGCCGTTCCCGATGACCGGCGTGAGCGCCTGCACGCGCTCTTCGGTGCGCTCGCGTATGCCCTCGTCGCCGGAGACGGTCTTCGCCCCGCGCTTCCCGCCGACCGGGACATCGACCATGTAGCGGCGCTGGAACGCGCGGTCGTCGGCGAGCGCCATGCCGTATTGCTCCTGCCGACGAAGCGCAAGGTCGTCCTGCGCGCGGCGCGAATATCCGAACCGCGCCGCAATGTTTTCGGCGGTCCGGATCATGGCGACATCGGCGTGCGGGTCCTCGTTGAAATTGTCCCACACCCAGTGCTCGGTGACGCCGCGGCCGCCGGGTCCCGAGGGGTCGGGATAATAGAGGGTAGGCCCGTTGGAGATGCGGTCCGCGGCAAGCGCCAGCATGCGCCCGCCGCCGCCGAGCTCCAGGGCCGAAGCGGCCGAGGCGATGACGCGCGCCGAGGTGGCGCAGGCCTGCGACAGGGTCGGCCCCGTCACTTGCTCCGCGCCGATCAGGCCGCCGATCCAGGGCGCGCCCCAGAAGCTCTTGTGCTGCGGCACCGTCATGCCGAAATGGATGCCGTCCAGGCTCTCCGGTTCGCAGCCGGCGTCGTCGAGGAACATGCTGGCGCAGGAGGCGGCGAGCCGTATCGGGTGCTCGCCGCTCAGGCTGCCCTGCCAGCGGCAGAAGGGCGTGCTCCAGTAGCCGCCGTAAGGGATATGGACCTTCTCGAATCGCATCGCCGCACCTCAGGAAATGTTGCGCTCCACGAGCTTCGCCTTCATCTCGGTGCGCGGCAGCACGCCGCGCGGAACGAGTTCGACCCTGGCCTGCACGATGAGCTTTGCGCGAATCGCCTGCTCGATCCGCACAGCAAGGCCCTCGCCGGCCGCGCTGCCCGCCTCCACCCGGACCCGGAGCGGCGGATCGACCTTCGGCCCCTCGCCGTCCACCCGGATCAGCATTTCGCCCGTCGCTTCCGGGTGGAACCCGGCGACCACGTCCCTCACCGCCGACGGCCAGACATTGACGCCGCGCAGGATCAGCATGTCGTCCGCGCGCCCGATGCAGCGCAGCCGCGGCCCGGTGCGACCGCAAGCGCAGGGCCCGGTCTTCACGATGACACGGTCACGGGTGCGGAAGCGCAGCATCGGATTGCATTCGCGGTCGATATGGGTGAAGACCAGCTCGCCCTCAATTTCGGGCCGGTCCGGCGGGATGACGGCGCCCGTCTCGGGATCGACGATCTCCATGATGAGATAGTCCGGCACCATGAAATGGCACCCGTCCCGCGCCTCGCACTCGGCGCTGTGGATGGTGATGAGGTCGGCGATGCCGACCGCTTCCGTGCAGCGCGCACCCCAGCTTTCCTCGATCTGCGCGCGGATTTCCGGAACGCCGCCGCCGGGCTCGGCCCCGACCATGACCCGCCCGATGCCGAGCGCCGCCGGATCGACCCCCATCTCCTCCCGCGCAAGCTCCGCGAGGTAGAGGGCGTAGGAGGGCGTCGTCGCGAGCGTGTCCGCCTTCATCGACCGGATGGAGGCGATCAGCCGGTCGGAGGCTCCGGTGCCGATGGGAAGCAGGGTTGCGCCGACGGTCTCTACAGCCGCCGCCACCGGCAGGCCGCCGACAAAAAAGCCGATGGAAAGCCCCATGGCGAAGACGCTCCCCGGACGAAGCCCCTGGGCCCAGTAGCTGCGCGCGATGCACTCGGCCCAGCGCCCTGCGTCATAGGCGGTGAGGCCGATAAAGGAGGGCGTGCCGGTCGTGCCCGAGGAGGCATGCACGCGCACGACATTCCGCATGGGGGCCGCCGCGTGGCTGCCGAGCGGCGGGTCGCGCCTCTGGCTCTCCCTGAGCTCGGCCTTTTCGGTGAAGGGCAGCCGGGCGAGGTCTGCAAGCGAGCGGATGTCGCCCGGCTCCACGCCCGCTTCGGCGAGCTTCGCGGCATGGAAGGGCGAGTTCGCCGTCAGATAGCCGAGCTGGCGGGCGAGCTTCGCCTGCTGCATCGCGGCGGTCTCGTCGGCCGACATCGTCTCGACCGCGGCGTTGAAATAAGCGCTCCCGGCCTGCCGCATCGCCCTGCTCCCGCCGCATGCGCCCGCTCGTTACCGGCGCATCGCCCGCCGGAGAATAGTGAACTCCTCCCGCCCCGGAAACAGCGCCGCCCCCAATTCGTCGCCCCGGCCTGCCCGGAAGGCCGGCGGCCGCAATTGACGGCGGGAATGCGCGAAACCGGACATCACCCAAGGCAGCCAAGGCGACTTCGGTTCTACGGGGGGTATCGTAAGGGTCGGTAGGGAGGTCTTGTTCAATCGGCCGCCCCTATGCAAAACTTGCATCGATTCTAGGCCGTGAAGGGGGAGGGCCGTATCCGCCGCGTCGGAGACCGGCGTGAAAATCGGCATCGGTTGCTTTGAACTCTGAAAAAATATTTCCTGTCGTTGACGTTTTCGCCGGTCCGGGAGGACTGGGCGAAGGTTTTGCATCCTTCGATGCCGACACTGGAATTCCGCGCTTTCAGAGCATAGCCTCAATTGAAAACGAGCAATGGTCTTTCAGAACTCTCCACCTCAGACATTTTCTTCGGAGCTTTTCAACCAGTGAATTCCCCGATGAGTATTACGACTATATACGAGGGCAAATTTCAATTGAAGACCTGTATCGGGCATTTCCGCAAAATAGGGCGGACGCGGATCGCACCGCACTGGATATAGAGTTAGGGGAGGAGAATCGTGAGAAGGTTCGGGACCTAATTTCTGATCGTTTGAAGCAGCGGAACCTCTGGGTACTCGTTGGTGGCCCCCCTTGCCAGGCTTACTCTCTCGTAGGCCGATCCAGGATGAAGTCCGATCCTGCATTCGAGAGCGACACGCGGCATTTTCTGTATCGCGAATACCTGCAAATTATCATCGACCACGCCCCTCCGGTCTTTGTAATGGAGAATGTGAAGGGCCTCCTGTCTGCGAAGGTCGGCGATGAGCGGGTAATCGACCGTATGATTAGCGACCTTCGCGATCCCGGTATTGCGCTTAATTGCGGTCCAGCCGACCTCCGCTACCGTTTGTATTCGATTTCCGAAGACGAGCTTCCGGAAGTCGGAGTGAATCCAAAGCTGTTTCTGGTTCGGGCCGAGAAGTTTGGAGTCCCGCAGGCGCGGCACCGGATATTCATTGTAGGCGTACGGGACGACATCGGGATTGCGCCTAGCAGGCTCAGGCCCGGCGAACCGCCGACATTGAAACAGGTCATCGGCGGGCTTCCTCCAATCAGGAGCGGAGTGTCGAGGGGAAAGGACTCTCTTGCAGCCTGGCAGGCGGCTGTCAGCAGTATCGACGTGGCTACGGTCCAGCGCGAACTGAATGGGAAGCGGTATGCGGGCGCCCTCGTCGATAAGCTGAACATCGGCCTGCATGCGCCCGCGCCTTCGCTCGAACGGCGATCGACCCTGTATCCACAGCAACCATTGCCCGACCACGAGGCGCTCGGCCTCATCCCCGATTCCCGCCTCGATTTCCTGGAGGGGCATGAGGCCCGCAGCCACATGCCCTCCGATCTGCAACGCTACGCCTTCGCCGCGTCGTTCGCCACCGTTGAGGGCAGGAGCCCGACACTGGCCGATTTCCCGAAAAGCCTGCTGCCCGCACACAACAATGTCCGTATCGGCCGGGAGGGAAAGATGTTCTCGGACCGGTTCCGGGTGCAGCTTCCCGACCGTCCTTCCACCACCATCACGTCTCATATCGCCAAGGACGGCCACTACTTCATCCATTACGACCCGACGCAATGCAGGAGCCTCACCGTCCGGGAAGCCGCCCGACTCCAGACCTTTCCGGACAACTACCGTTTCCTGGGGCCACGAACCGCGCAGTATCATCAGGTCGGCAACGCCGTTCCCCCGTATCTGGCCCGCCAGATCGCAGCCATCGTTGCCGACCTTCTGGACAGGGCCGGCGACTTGTCGCGATGACCGATAGAATATCCGCCGCGCATCGTAGCTGGAACATGTCCCGTATCCGGGGCAAGGACACCGGCCCCGAAATCCGACTTCGAAAGATGCTTCATCGCGCGGGCTACCGTTTTCGCCTTCATGCACCGAACCTCCCCGGCAAGCCTGACATCGTGCTTCCGAAATACCGGGCGGCGATATTCATTCACGGTTGTTTCTGGCACGGACACAACTGTCACCTGTTCCGGGTGCCTGCAACGCGAACGGAATTCTGGACCGCCAAGATCGCCGGGAACCGGCATCGGGATGCTCGGGTTCGGGAAGCTCTGCTGCAATCGGGCTGGCGAAGGCTGGCCATATGGGAGTGTGCGCTGAAGGGGCGGGAACGGCTCGAATTTGCCTCGGTTCTGGATAGAATTTACGAATGGATAGAGGGTGACGAAAAGGATATTGAAATATCTGGAACGAATGTGCCGTCCGACAGTGCGGCCATTTCAGGGAGCAGCAGAGCACAATGAGCACAACGCGGGAGCATGACTGGTGCTGGATTTGGCCCACGGTTGGGGCGACACCGGTGCATCAGAGTCTGGACTCGGAAATGTTCGACCGGTCCGATTTCCCGTATTCCGAGACCTTTGTCAGAGAAGCTATTCAGAACAGTCTGGATGCCAATCTTCCGGGCCGTCCGGTCGCCATGAGCTTTACCTTTTTCGACGACGCCAGCGAAAGGCAGATGCGGTTCCTTCAACCGGTTATCAATTTCCGGCGAGAGGCCGGGCTTGAGGTTCCCGGCGACTGGGAGCGCGGCCGGGTTCGCTGGATCGTCGTAGAGGACTCAGATTCGACCGGCCTTAAGGGTGATCTGACCAAACGCACGAGCGATTTCTGGAACTACTGGCTGAATTTCGGCGTGTCCAACAAAACGGGGCCCGGACGAGGGGGGCGCGGAATTGGCAGGGTCACCTTTTTGATCGCATCTCAAATTCAGTCGGTGATTGGCTATACACGGCGTCAACAGGATTGGCAGCAGGCTGTTTGCGGCATGACCGTTCTGCCACCGCTTGTGAATGAAGACGAGCCGCGCGCCACTCACGCCTATCTCGCCGAGAAAGAAGCGGGTTCCGTCTGGCGGCTGCATGATGCTGATCATATTGCCGAAGACGCCCGGCGCGCTTTCAACTTCCCGAACTACGAACAACAGCGTTCCAGTGGCCTAGCATTGGCTATTCCGTATCCTCATCCCGAACTGGAGCCCGACGGTATTCTTGCTGCGGCTATCGAGAATTTCGCTCCGGCATTTATGTCCGACGATATGGTACTCCGGGTAAACGACGAGCATTTGGACCGAGAAAGTATCGACGAAATAGCGAATCGCGTGTCCGGCCATATGCGTGATCCGGCAATAAGGGACGATCCCGCACGATTCCTGAACCTGATACGCCGCGCCCTCCAGGAAGTCCCGACAGAGACAATTTATGTCGATGGTGCAAAGCGGGATGAGCTAAAGCGTATAAGATCAACGC
>JAPOZD010000053.1:0-11587 GCA_026706245.1 Alphaproteobacteria bacterium | reverse complement strand
ACGCAGGGGAGGAAATACGCCCGGATGCTCAGCAAGACGGGATGCGTACCGGTAACTGTCGAATTTCCTCTGAGACGACACGCGAGCACAGCTACCGGCAGCGTGGACGCCGTGATCGCAGCGACACCGACCGGGAGCCGGCCAATAGACCTGCTATTCCGGGAGGGCATGAGCCTTCCTCTCGTCCGGAGCCGCACCCCGGGAGAAAGTGACCTTGTTCTTGTGGTCGAGAGAGGATCACTCGCCGAATATCTGAATCTCTGCGAAGGCAAGGCCCACCTCGATCTCTCTCAGTCCAAGGAGATTTCCGCCAAAATCGCCTCACAGGGATTCAAAGACGGGTATCGCGTCAAAAATCTGGTCAAAAACCTGCCCGACGACTTGCGGTTACTTTTCTCGCCTGACGGCGCAGAACCCAGCCGGGACGTTTTCCGTACCTTCTTCTCAGTCACCAAAGAGACGACGCCCGGCAAAGGTCCTCCCCCGCCCCCGCCCCCTCCGCCACCTCCTCCCAAACCGCCTTATTTCAAAGTCAAAACCCTTACCAACGGCTTCGAAGTACGGGCTAATCACGACGCAGAATCGTGGCCGGTCAACCTTACCATCCGAGTGGCGTATGCAGATGGCACACGCCGTCCCTCGTGGAGTCCCTTGGATTTCGAGCAGGAGGACCTTAACACGGAAAGCATGTGTTGCGAGGTGACATGGGACGATAATGTTATTAGAGCCTTGAATTGCACTCCCGATTTTCGACTCAAAGTGACAGGATTCGATAAGGAACGGGAAGTTGACACCACAATGACGGTGTGGAGAGATGCGCAGAAGAATTAGACTTACCGGTCGTCGCCAGTTAAGGAAGTCATTCGTAAAGGCGCGAATCATTGACCGTGGTCCCGAAAAATGGATCGAAATGACGGTACAGGATCCGAGAACCCTGCAAGCTTTTCCGAATGATGCTCAAGTGAAATTGCGCCTCTATGAAAACAAATGCTCGGAAACCATCAGCTTTGGTACAATAGATAAAATCAAGCAAGTCGAAAAGCTCAAGAACGACGCTTTCTCGGCCCCATCATGCCAACTCCGTATTGTAGCAAATACGCCAGACGAGAGAGGCCGTCTTCTTGGAAGCACCGATACATGGACACTTCGTGCCAAAGAGCCAAACACACCTGAAACCGATGGGATACTGACATTTCAAAAAACGAAGATGCGTCCGCAAATTTGGAAAATAGAATTTCGTGACGATGAATATCCGATTGTATATGTAGATGAGAGCATTCCTAATTCCACCATTTGGGTCCGTAACGATCCGATATTCGTGGGTTGTGTTCTTCCGGCCATTGTGCGACGAGTATTTGAAGAAATTCTGCAAAGGCATTATCGCGATATAGATGTCGAGTGGATGCAGAAGTGGTTGCAATGGGCGAGTGACCTAACGGGCGGGACGGATGCAATGCCACCGGGGGAAGAAGAGAGAGAACAACAGGAGCTATGGATAGATGAAATAGTCGAGAGATTCTGCGAAAAGCATTCGCTGGCGGAGATGGTAAGAGCTCAAGTGGTGAGAGGAACACAAGGTGCAACAATTTAAATCTCTATATCAATTCAACGAAGAAGGCATGAAGATGTTTGAGGAGGTATTCTCCGGGGGGAGGCCAGACTTTAGTTTGGATGAATTATCTCCGCAGCTTTCGGAGCCAATTGACGGTACTGTTGGGTTTAGAGTCAGGGAAATCGCAACAGCGAGGGACTTGGCGCAAAGTATTTTGGGTGCAACGGGCGACAGAAATGTAATCGAATTGTTACCCAACACGGGACTTTGGAGTTGGCTCACATTCGCGTGGCGGTCGTACCTGTTCGAGGTAGAGTCGTCCGGTAGAAGAAAACTTGGAGAAAAGCACAGGTGGTACCCAAGCGACCCGAACGATTGGCGTAAAGCGCAACGGCATCTGGTGCGTATGCCGGTACTACTGCTGCATTCCTTCGATAAGGATGCTGACCACTTGCTTTGCGGAAGGCCATCGGCGCTCCCCGAAATCCGGGAGCAATTGACCAGTCAACAGGATATGTTCAACCGGCCCTTTCAAAGGGTCGCCCGTGCATTGTATTTCGATGATCGAACCGGCGGGCTAAAAAAAGGGGTCGGCGGTAAAGGTGCTGGTACACCGCGACGGTTGGCAAAGGTGCGGCAGCAGTTCGATGTCACTTGGGAGCTTGAGGAGTTGGAGTATCAGGAGGTTTTAGCGAAGCTTCCTCGGGAATTCGATAGGTTCCGGCCAGGCTTGTAGCTCGTCGCTGGCACGGAATCAGCGCCGGCGTAGCACGGCGGAGACGTCGGTTGCCTGGACCCCGGCTCTCCGATCCGCTCCGGCGAGGTGACAAGTGGGGGCGGCGTCCTTCATGGGTCGCAAACCGGCGCCGCTGGTATTAAGTGCACACGAACAGAACGTGGAAGGCAACGCAACCGGAGGGAGCTCCGTGTTCCCTCTCGGACCCGAAGGCCCCCCGGCTGGGGACTGCTCGACCGCGCAATTCCAACTCAGCATCGACCCCGCCCGCACATCAACGGCCGCAGGGGTCTCCGGGACGGGCTTGCGGCGTCAGGCCGCGGGGCGGGCGGTGACGTGTTATTCGTTGCCGGGCGCCGGCCGCCTTCTCGTTACGAAACCGCCGGCTGGAGCAGCGCGATGATCGCCGCGCCATGCACGGCCAGCAGCGCCGCCATGACGACCGCCATGCGCCAGGTCAGCCGGCTTTCAAGCGTCGCCATGTCCGCCTTGAACTCCGCCCTGAGCGCCGCGAGGTCCGCCTTCGTCGCCAGCGAGTCGCGGCCCACGCCGGCGGCATTGCCGGCGACCTCCACAATAGCCTTCGCCTGCGTCGGCCCGATGCCCGCCTGCTGGAGGGCCTCGGCGGCGGCCAGGGTGTCGAAAGCGGCGGCTGTCATGCCCGGATGCTGCGCCGCGCGCCGCCCCGCCGTCAACGGCCGCCGGCGGCCTGCGGGGCGGGGTTGCGGCGCCAGGAGAGGCGGCGCCGGCGCCGGAGGCCGTGGCGCGTCAGGAAGCGGTGCAGGGCGCTGGCGCTGAACGCCGCGCCCTCGGCGGCGAGCGCCTGTTGCAGCGCGCGGATGGAGAGGTCCGGCCGGCCGTCCAGAAGGCGGAAAATCCGCTCCCGCTCCGCCTCGGTCCGCGACGGGCGGCCGGGCGACCGGTCGGGACGCAGATGGCCGCGCCGCCGGTAGCGCGCGATCCACCGGGAGACGGCCGTGTGGCTCACCTCGAAATGCCGGGCGGCGGCCCGCGCGCTCATGCGCCCCTCCAGCACCGCCGCAACCGCCCGGCGCCGCAGGTCCTCGCCGACGGTCCTGCCCCGCCGCCGCTCCATCGATTCCTCCGTCATCCGTCCCTCCCCGTCCGGCCCCGGCCCTGTGTCTTCTCCAACAGAACATTACGCGCCCGCGCCCGGCCGGCGCGCGCAACTCCCCCGTTTGCCGCCCCCGGCGTGTTCAGCTCCCCACATCCCTTCGCATGGCCGCAATGCGGCGCGGTTCGTCAGGTCATTGTTCCTGATTCATCCCTATGTGGGCAGGGATTTAGGGCTTATTTTCCCGAATTGCAACCCCCGGGGAGAAAAATATCCACAGGCGTAGCGCCCGGGCGGGCGCGGCGGTAGAAATGCCGGCGCGGGGAGGAGGCGGCGCCATGCGGCAGCGATACGGGTTCGGCGTGCTGGGGCTGCTGGCGGCGCTGCTGACGGCGGCGCCGGCGGCCTTCGCCGGGGACATGGCGTTCGGGCGCGCGGAGGTGCGGATCGGGACGGCGGCGGGTGTGCGCCTCTTCCATGTCGAGCTTGCCGAGACGCCGGAGCAGCGGGCGCGCGGCCTCATGTTCCGCCGCACTCTCGCGCCCGATGCCGGCATGCTGTTCCTGTTCCCGGAGCGCGAGCGGCCGACCATGTGGATGGCGAATACCTGGCTGCCGCTCGACATGCTGTTCATCGCCGCGGACGGGCGCATCGTGCACCTCTTCCCGAACGCCGTGCCGCGCTCCCGGCTCACCATCTCCTCGCCGCATCCGGCGCGCATGGTGCTCGAACTCGGGGGCGGGACGGCGCGCCGCCTCGGCATAGCGCCCGGCGACCGCCTCTCCTGGCGCCGCGTGGACCGTTAGCCCGGCCTACGGGAAGAAGACCAGCGTCACCACCAGGAAGATCGGCGCCAGTATGCCGACCGACCAAGCCATGTAGCCGAAGAAGCTCGGCATGGCGATGCCGCGCTCCTCGCAGATCGCCCGCACCATGAAATTCGGCGCGTTGCCGATATAGGTGTTGGCGCCCATGAACACCGCGCCCGCCGAGATGGCGAGCAATGTGCCGTAGAGCGGCCCCATCAGGGTCTCCGCGTCGCCGCCCGCGGTGTTGAAGAAGACGAGGTAGGTCGGCGCGTTGTCGAGGAAGCTCGACAGGATGCCGGTCAGCCAGAAATACATCGCCTCGACCGGCTGGCCGTCCGCGCCCGTGACCAGCGACACCACCGGCTCCAGCGCGCCCGAGGTGCCGGCCCGCAATATGGCGATGGCCGGCACGATGGTGAGGAAGATGCCGGCGAACAGCTTGCCGACTTCCAGGATCGGGAACCAGGAGAAGCCGTTGGCGTCGCGGTTGGCCCGGTCGGTGACGACCCAGGACAGATACGCGATGGCGAGCAGGGCCAGGTCCCGGCAGAGGTTCTGCAGCTCCACGGTCACATGGAAGACGTCGAAGGAGACGCCCGGCCGCCACACGCCCGACATCAGCACGGCGGCGACAACGCCGGCAAGCAGCAGGAAGTTGACCTTGCCGGTTATGCCGAGCGCCTCGCCGTCGCCTTCGTCCTCTTCCGCCGGCGCGCCCGTCTCGCGCCGGTAGAGGAAGCTGTCCACGCCGTAATAGAGCACCAGCAGCAGGCCGGAGACGAGCAGCATCGGCACCAGCATCGCCTCGGTCGGCCAGAAGAAATCGACGCCCTTCAGGAAGCCCAAGAACAGCGGCGGGTCGCCGAGCGGCGTCAGCGAGCCGCCGATATTCGCCACCAGGAAGATGAAGAACACCATGGTGTGGACCTTGTAGCGGCGCCACTCATTGGCCCGGATGATCGGGCGGATGAGCAGCATCGCCGCGCCCGTCGTGCCCATCCAGCTCGCCAGCACCGTGCCGAGCAGCAGGATACCCGTGTTGACGACGGGCGTGCCGACCAGCCTCCCGGTGAGCCGGATGCCGCCGGCCACGGTAAAGAGCGAGAGCAGCAGGATGATGAAGGGAATGTATTCGAGCAGCGCCACATGCAGCATCTCGAACAGGGTGAGCTCCCAGCCGAACACGACCAGGAAGGGCAGCAGGAAGGCAAGCGCCCAGAAGGCCGAGACCTTGCCGAAATGGTGGTGCCAGAACGTCGGCGCCAGCAGCGGGAAGAGCGCGATCGACAGCAGGATGCCGATGAAGGGGACGCACCAGACGAGCCCGAGCGTGCCGCCGTCCAGATGCGGCGCGTCCGCGCCGGCGGCCAGCGCCGGCCCCGCGCCGAGCAGCAAGGCCGAAATGGATGCGGCGAGCACGCGCATGGATCCCTCCCCGATAGCCCCCCGAAGCCGCCGGGCCCGCCGGCGTACAGGACGGGCCAATATGCCCCAGCGCCGGTCCCCGGCCAAGACGGCGGCATTTGCGGGTTGCGTCGGGCGGGTTAGAGTGGATGCTCCACCTTTCCCGGCAGGCGCGGAGGCCGCCCTATCCATGGAACTCACCGGCGAACGGCGCATCGAGGCCTCGCGCGAGACGGTCTGGCAGGCGCTCAATGACCCCGAAGTGCTGAAGGCCGCGATTCCCGGCTGCCAGGAGCTGGAGAAGACCGCCGACAACGCCTTCTCCGCCACGGTGCAGGCGAAGGTCGGGCCGGTGAAGGCGACCTTCGCCGGCGCGGTCGAGCTCACCGACATCGTGGCGCCGGAACGCTACCGCATCTCCGGCGAGGGCACGGGCGGGGCGGCCGGCTTCGCACGCGGCGGGGCGTGGGTCACGCTTGCCGAGGACGGTGATGCCACGGTGCTCAGCTACGAGGCGGACGCGCAGGTGGGCGGCAAGCTCGCCCAGATCGGCTCGCGCCTCATCCAAGGCACGGCGCGCAAGCTCGCCGGCCAGTTCTTCGACCGCTTCGCCGAAGCCGTCGGGCAGAACGGCGCCGAGGGCGAAGAGGGAACGGAGACGGCCTGAACGCAGGCGCTGGCCACCTATGTTCGATCCTGAGTCGGCGGCGCTGATCGCGGTGGTCTTCCTGCTTGCCGGCGCGGTGAAGGGGGTGGTAGGACTCGGGCTGCCGACCGTGAGCCTCGGTCTCCTGACAGCCGCCTTCGACCTCACCACGGCCATGGCGCTGATGGTGGCGCCCTCCTTCGCCACCAACCTGCTGCAAGCCGTCGTGGGCGGCAACGGGCGGGCGCTCATCCGCCGGCTCTGGCCCTTCCTTGCCGCCGCCGCGCTGACCGTGTGGATCGGCGCGGCCGCGCTGGTCAGTGTCGATCTGGCGCTGCTTTCGGGCCTGCTCGGCCTGCTGCTCGCCGCCTATGCCGCGCAGGGGCTGGCGGGCGCGGGCATTTCGGTGCCGGCGCGCTGGCAGGCTGTGGCCGGCCCCGCCTTCGGCACGGTGAACGGCGTGCTTACCGGCATGACCGGCTCCTTCGTCGTGCCGGGCGTGCTCTACCTCCAGGCCATCGGCCTCGGCCGCGATGCGCTCGTGCAGGCCATGGGCATGCTGTTCACCGTCTCGACCCTGGCGCTCGCCGTCTCGCTGGAACGCCACGGCCTGCTCGACGGGCCGCTCGGGCTGGCCTCCGCCGCCGCGCTCGCGCCGGCCTTTCTCGGCATGGGACTCGGGCTGGTCCTGCGCCGGCGGCTTTCCGAGGCGCGTTTTCGGCGGGTGTTCTTCCTCGCCGTGCTGGCGCTCGGCCTCTACATCATGGCCAACGCCGCCTTTGGCCTGAGATAGCGCGGCCTGCTAGGCTCGGCGCGACCGCAGCGCAAGGAATCGGGAACCGTGTTCGACTTTCTGGCGGAACGCGCACATGCCCATCCGCATATCGCCCTGCAGCGCGGCTTCGGGCCGCTTGCGCTGGAGCTGCGCTCGGGCGGCGAGACAGCCTTCGTCACCATTGACGCGGGCGGCGTCCGCTTCGGACCGTCCGCCTCCGGCAGCGCGGACCTCGTGATGAGCGCCCGGCCCGAGGCCTGGGCGGAGCTTCGCAAGGACAATCCCGCGCCGGGCTTCCAGACCGTCGCCACCATGCGCCGCGCGCAGCATCTCACCGTCACCGGCGACATGACGAAGTTCCAGCGCCACCTGTTGCTGCTGGAAATGCTGTTCTCGGGCCTGGAGGACGGCCGCCCGGAGGCCCCTCCGCCGGCCGCGCCGGCGGTGGAGCCGGTGACCGGGCGCTATCTCCGGCTCGGCATCGGCGGGCGCGCGCACCGGCTCTATTTCGAGGAGGCGGGCGCAGGCCTGCCGCTGCTCTGCCTCCACACGGCCGGCAGCGACGGGCGGCAATACCGCCATATCCTGAACGACCCGGAGGTGACGGCGCGCTTCCGCGTCATCGCCTTCGACCTGCCCTGGCACGGCAAGTCCTCCCCACCCGAGGGCTTCGGGAAGGAGGTGTACCGCCTCACCACCGATTCCTATGTCGAGACGGTGATGGCCGTCGCGGACGCGCTCAAACTGGAGCAACCCGTCGTCATGGGCTGCTCCATCGGCGGCCGCGCCGTGCTGCATCTCGCGCTCCGGCACGGGTCGCGCTTCCGCGCGGCGATCGGGCTGCAATCGGCGCTCTACGCCGAGGACCGGAGCCCGGGCGACCCCGTGCCGGACATGGCGCTCGCCCGCCCGGACATCCATGCGGGCATGGCGGCGGGCGCCTCGATGGCCGGCATGACGGCCCCCGGCTCGCCTGCCGCCGAGCGGTGGGAGACCATGTGGCACTATATGCAGGGCGGCCCGGGCGTCTTCGCCGGCGACCTGCACTACTATTTCGAGGACGGCGACCTCCGCAACGCCGGCGCGGCGGCGCTGGCGGATTCGGACTGCCCGATCTACCTGCTGAGCGGCGAATACGATGTGTCGGCGACGCCCGAAATGGGCCGCGAGCTTGCGGAGCTGATCGGGGCGGCGCATTTCGAGGTGATGAAGGATGTCGGCCATTTCCCGATGTCCGAGAACCCGGAAGCCTTCCGCCGCTACCTCCTGCCGGTACTCGACAGCATTCTCGCGCTGAAGCCGTGACCGAACGGCGGGTTCCGGGCTAAACTCCGGCCTGGAAGACATAACGGCGTGTCGGGTCATCCCGGCGAGGAGGAGTCATGAACGCATTCGCAACCGCTCTGGCCGAGGCCCCCCACGGGCTCGAGCTCGCATGGGACGCGACCGACCCCAGGGAAGTCCGGCGCCATATCCGCACCGGCGACTATCGCGGCCACACGGGCGCGCTCGCCAAGGGCTATGTGCAGGCCAATCTGGCGATCCTGCCCGAGGACTATGCCGACGAGTTCCTCCGGTTCTGCCAGCGCAACCCCAAGCCCTGCCCGCTGCTGGCCATGTCCGAGCCGGGCGACCCCCGCCTGCCGGAGCTCGCACAGGACCTCGACATCAGGACCGACCTTTCGAGCTACCGGGTGTTCCGGGACGGGGAATATGACGGCGACGTCGTGAGCATCGAGGACCTCTGGCGGGACGATTTCGTGGTCTTCGCGCTCGGCTGCTCCTTCTCCTTCGAGGAGCCGCTGGTGGATGCGGGCCTCAGGCTCCGCCACTGGGAGGACGGGAGCGTGTGCCCGATGTTCCTGACCGACATCGACTGCGCGCCCGCCGGCCGGTTCTCCGGCAAGATGGTCGTCTCCATGCGGCCCTTCACCCCGGCGGATGCGATCAAGGCCGTGCAGATCACCAGCCGCTATCCGCGCGTGCACGGCGCACCGGTGCATCTCGGCATGCCGGAACTGATCGGCGTCGAGGATATCGGCCGCGCCTGGCAGGGCGACGACCCGATGCTCGGCGCGGATGAAATCCCTGTCTTCTGGGCCTGCGGGGTGACGCCGCAGGTGGCCGTGCGTTCCGCGCGCCCGCCGCTCGCCATCACCCACACGCCGGCTCACATGCTCGTCACCGACGTCAGGAACGCCTCGCTCTCGGTGGGCTGACCGCCCCGGAGGCATTTCATGCGCCCCAACGCGCTCCCGCCGTTCGACTTCGGCCTGGGCGAAGATGTCGATCTGCTGCGCGCCTCGCTGGAGACCTTCGCGGCGGACGAGATCCTGCCGCGCGCCGACGCCATCGACCGGTCGAACGAGTTCCCGCGCGAGCTCTGGCCGGAAATGGGCGCGCTCGGCCTGCACGGCATCACCGTGGAGGAGGAGTTCGGCGGCGCGGAGATGGGCTATACCGCCCATGTCGTGGCGATGGAGGAGGTCAGCCGCGCCTCGGGCGCGGTCGGCCTCTCCTACGGGGCGCATTCCAATCTCTGCGTCAATCAGATCCGCCGCAACGGCACGGAGGCGCAGAAGCGCCGCTACTTGCCGAAGCTGATCTCGGGCGAGCATGTGGGCGCGCTCTCCATGAGCGAGCCGGGCGCGGGCTCGGACGTGGTCGCCATGTCCTGCCGGGCGGACAGGCGCGGCTCCCGATATGTGCTGAACGGCACCAAGATGTGGTGCACCAACGGCCCGGATGCCGATGTGCTGGTCGTCTATGCAAAGACGGCGCCGGACGCGGGCCCGCACGGCATCTCCGCCTTCCTTATCGAGAGCGGCTTCCGGGGCTTCCGGCCGGGGCAGAAGCTGGACAAGCTCGGCATGCGCGGCTCCGGCACCAGCGAGCTCATATTCGAGGATTGCGAGGTGCCGGAGGAAAACCTGCTCGGCCGCGAGAACGAGGGCGTGGCCGTGCTGATGAGCGGCCTCGACTACGAGCGCCTTGTGCTCGCCGGCGGGCCGCTCGGCCTCATGCAGGCGGCGATGGATGCGGCCGTGCCCTATCTGCATGAGCGCCGGCAGTTCGGCCAGCCCATCGGCTCCTTCCAGCTCATGCAGGGCAAGCTCGCCGACATGTATGTGACCATGAACGCCTGCCGGGCCTATGTGTATGCCGTGGCGCAGGCCTGCGACCGGGGCGACACCACCCGCAAGGACGCCGCCGGCGCCATCCTCTACGCCGCGGAGAAGGCGACCTGGCTGGGGCTGGAGGCGGTCCAGTGCCTGGGCGGCATGGGCTATGTCAACGAAAGCCCCGTCGGCCGCGTGGTCCGCGACGCCAAGCTCTACGAGATCGGCGCCGGCACCAGCGAAATCCGCCGCTGGCTCATCGGCCGCGAGCTCATGGAGGAGACGGGGTAGCGTGACCCCCATCCCCTCCGCGCTCGACATCGCGAGCGACCTCATCCGCATGGACACGCGCAACCCGCCCGGACGCGAAGTCGAATGCGCGCACTATCTGGGCGACATGCTCGCCGGTGCGGGTCTCGAAGTCTCCTATCACGACTTCGCACCAGGCCGGACGAGCCTCGTCGCCGTGCTGCGGGGCGAGGACAGCGGAGAGGCCGGGAAGAAAAAACCGCTCTGCTTCGGCGGGCATATCGACGTGGTGCCCTTGGGCGCGAAGGAGTGGTCGGTCGATCCCTTCGGCGCGGAGATCGCGGACGGCCGGCTCTACGGGCGCGGCTCGACCGACATGAAGTCCGGCGTCGCCGCCTTCGTCCACGCCGCGATGAAGCTCGCGGCCGACGAAAAGCCGGGAAATGCGGACATCGTGCTCGCGATCTGCGCCGGGGAGGAGACCGGCTGCGAGGGCTCCTCCCATCTGGGGAAGGTGGGTGCGCTCGGTGAAATGGGCGCCGTCGTCATCGCCGAACCGACGGCGAACTACCCTATTCTCGGCCACAAAGGCGCGCTCTGGCTCAGGGTGGAGACGGAAGGCGTCACCGCCCACGGCTCGATGCCGGAGCGCGGCGTGAACGCCATCTACAGGGCGGCGCGCGCGGTGACGAAGCTCGAGGATTTCGACTTCAACGCGAAGCCGCACGGGCTGCTGGGCCGCGCGACCCTCAATGTCGGCACCATCGAGGGCGGCCAGAACCTCAACTCGGTGCCGGACCGCGCCGCTTTCACCGTCGATATCCGCACCCTGCCGGGCCAGGACCATGACGGAATCGTCTCCGGCCTCGAGGGCTATCTCGGCAGCGAGAGCCGGATCGCGCGCATCATCGATGTGGGGGGCGTCCACACCCCGCATGCCCACCCGTGGATCCAGGAGGTCTGGCGGCTGATGGAGCCGGTGCTGGGCGAAAGCATCGAGCCGCGCGGCGCGCCCTATTTCACCGACGCCTCCGCCCTGACGCCGGCCTGCGGCGGCCCGCCGACCGTAATCCTCGGGCCGGGCAAGATGCATATGGCCCACCAGACCGACGAATACTGCCCCGTGGCGCATATCGTGCAGGCGGCGGAAGCATATGAGGTCCTCGCGCGGCGCTGGCGCGCCTGCTGAGGGGGGCTACCATACCCCTTTCATCACCCCGGC
>JAPOZD010000453.1 GCA_026706245.1 Alphaproteobacteria bacterium | reverse complement strand
GCCGAACTCGGCCAGCACCTCGTCCGTGTGCTGGCCGAGCGTCGGCGCGGCGACGGGCGCTGCGGTCGGGGTGGCTGAAAGACGGACCGGCGAAGCGACCGCCTCGAACCGGCCGGCCTTCGGGTGGTCCACCGGCTGCACCATGCCGCGGGCGCGCACTTCCGGCGCGGCGAGCGCTTCGGAAATGCTCCGCACCGCGCCAGCGGGGACGCCGGCGGCGCGGAACTTCGCCATCCAGCCGGCGCGGGTGTCGGCGGCGAAGATTTCGGCCAGCAGCGCGCGGTTCGATTCGCGGTTGGCGAGGCGGGCGGCGTTGTCGTGGAAATGGGGGTGGTCCACCAGATCCGGGCGGCCGATCACGTCGCAGCAGAAGCGCTCCCATTGCCGGTCATTGCCGATGACGAGATAGAGCGGCCCGTCGGCGGTCTCGGCCAGCCCGAACGGCTCCAGGAAGGGGTGGTCGTTGCCGTAGCGGCCGGTGTCCCGGCCGGTGATGAGCGTCACCTGTGCCTGGTTGGCGAGCGAGGCCACCGCACCGTCCAGCAGTGCGATGTCGATGGACTGGCCCTCACCGGTGCGCTCTCGGTGGTAGAGCGCGGCAAGAATTCCCTGCAAAGCGTTGTATCCGCTGAATATGTCGGCATAGGATATGCCGGTGCGCAGCGGCCCGCCATCCGCCTCGCCGGTGATCGCCATCATGCCGCCCTCGGCCTGCGCCACCGGGTCGTAACCGGCGACTTCCCGCAAGGGGCTCGCATGGCCGTAGCCGGAGATCGAGCAATAGACGAGGCCCGGATTGGCCTCGCGGAGGCTCTCGAAATCGAGCCCGAGCCTGGCCATGACGCCTGGCCTGAAGTTCTCGACCAGAATATCGGCGCGGGCGGCGATCCGCCGCGCGATTTCCCGGCCCTCGGGCGCCGCGATATTGAGCGCGAGGCTCTTCTTGTTGCGGTTGGCGAAGACGAAATAGGCGCTTTCGCCTGCCAGTTCCTCGCGCACGTCGAAACGGCGCGTGTCGTCGCCGCCCTTCGGGTTCTCGATCTTGATGACCTCGGCGCCGAGATCGGCCAGCGCGAGCGTGCACCAGGGGCCGGCCAGCACACGGGTGAAATCGAGCACGGTGACGCCGGCAAGCGGACCCGCCATGGAATGCCCCCGGTTCTTTCGGGAAGGGAGAGGCCTCAGATGACCTTGCGTTCGCGCAGGCCTTCCAGCGCAGCCTCGTCGTAGCCGAGGCGGCCCAGGATTTCCTCATTGTGCTCGCCGAGCTTCGGCGCAACGCCGATCTGCGCCGGCGTTTCAGAGAACCGCCAGGGCGTGCCGTGGACCTTCAGCGTCCCGCCGGCCTCCGGATAGTGCTTTTCGGCGACATAGCCGTTTGCCAGCACATCGGCGTCGTTCGAGGCTTCGAGGAGCGTGTTGATCGGCGCTGACACGATGTCGGCGGCGCGCAGCAGTTCCACCCAGCGCTCGCGGCTGCCGGTCGCGAACAGCTCCGCGAGCGTGGAGAGGATCAGGTCCTTCTTCTCTTCCGACACGATTGCCAGCCCCAGGTCTTCGGCGCCGCGTTCCTCCAGCACGGCGTAGAAGCCGAGCGCTTCCATGGCGCGCTTCCAGTCCCGATGGCCGAGCTGGAAGACGAGCGGGCGCCCGTCGATATCGTTGAAGCTGGCGGCGATGCCGGGGCGCTCGCGCGTGCCGTTGATCCGCGTGCCGGTGATCGGATTGCGGTTCCGCCACATGGTCGTCGTCAGGGTCCAGCCCATCAGGCGCACGACGCCCGCCACCAGCGAGGTCTCGACCTTCTGGCCGACGCCGGTCGTTTTCGCGCAGTGGAGCGCCGCCAGCAGGCCCCCGAAGGCCAGCAGCGCGCAGGATTCGTCCGCAACCGAGACGATGCCGGTCCGCATGGATTCGCCGGGGCCCGCATAAGCCTCCGTCACGCCGCCGAGCGCCTGCCCGACCGCGTCGGTGCCCGGTAGATGCGCATGGGGACCTTCCTGCCCGTAGCCGGATATCGACACATAGACCAGGGCGGGATTGATCGCCTTCAGCGTCTCGTAGTCGAAGCCGTTCTTCTCGGCGACGCCCGGCCGGAAGTTTTGGCCGAAGACATCGGCCTCCGCGACCAGCTTGTGGAGGATCGCGCGGCCTTCGTCCGACTTGAGGTTGAGCGTCAGGCTCTTCACGCCCCGGTTGTTGGTCTCGAAGAAGGAGCTGACGCCGCCCTTGATCTCGCCGGCCACACGCGAGCCGTCGCCGGTGCCGGGCACTTCGATCTTGATGACCTCGGCGCCAAGATCAGCCATCAGCATGTAGGGCACCGTGCCCGCCTGCGCGGTCGAGCAGGCGACGGCCTTGACGCCCGCAAGCGGGCCCGGGCGACCGGTCATGGAATCGGCTCCTTGGATTGATGTCGCTTTGCAGAAGCCGGGAGCGTCAGTCGTTCCCGGCCATCACGGATTCGAGGGTCGGCATGCGGTAGCGGTCGGCCGGGTCGTTCCAGCCCTGGAAGCGGGGCTTGCGTTTCTCCGCGAAGGCCCGGCGGGATTCCATCCGGTCCTCCAGGCAGCCATGCTCGTGCAGCGCTTCGGCCAGGCGCTCCAGCGGCGGCGAGACCGCCGGCCGCATCTGGCGCATCATGTGGAGCGTGTTGACGCGCGAGGCCGGCGGCAGGCTGAGCAGATGGTCGGCCATTTCCAGCGCGGTCGGCATCAGTTCGTCCGGCTCGACCAGCCTGTTGATGAAGCCGAGTTCGTGGAAGCGCTCGGCCGTAAAGCGGAACCCGAAGGCCATCTCCATCGCCACCGGATAAGGAAGGTTGGCGACGAAGCCGTGATTGTAGCCGCCGAGCAGCCAGCGTTTCGCTTCCGAAAGCTCGAACAGACCGCCCTTGACCGCGACGCGCAGATCGGTGCTCT
>JAPOZD010000309.1 GCA_026706245.1 Alphaproteobacteria bacterium | reverse complement strand
GACGCCCTCGTCAACAATGCAGGGTGGAGCAGGATCGAGCCGGTCGCCGAGATGACGCCCGACACCTGGTTGCGCTGCCTGGACGTCGATCTGAACGGCACATTTTACGTCATGCGCTGCGTGCTCCCGCACATGATTGCGCGCGGCTCGGGAGCCGTCGTCAACATCTCGTCGATAGCGGCCTGGGAAACGACGGCCGAGCACGGCGCCGCCTATTCCGCGGCCAAGGCGGGAGTCCTGGCCCTCACGCGGGTCGCCGCCGCCGAGAACGGCCGGCACGGAATCCGCGTAAATGCCGTGGCGCCCGGGCTGATCTACAACGACTTCCTACGCCGGATTTACCCGGACGCCTTCTTTGACGGTTACGTGGAATCACGGTCTCTGGTCGGCCGCGTCGGACACCCGCAGGACATAGCCGATCTCGTTTCCTTCCTGATCGGCGACCGGGCCGGGTACATCACCGGAGAGGTGTATGGCATCAGCGGAGGCGTGGCTCCGCATGCCTGACAGAAACGGCGAGAACCCGGTCTACTGGCCGATCGCTTCCCTGACCGAGGCCTACCGGCAGGGCCGGCTGTCGCCGGTCGAGGTGGCGGAGGACGTACTCGAGAGAATCGACCGGCTGAATCCATCGCTTCATGCCTATCTCGTTCGCCTGGACGAGCTCACGCGCCGGCAGGCGCGCGAGGCCGAGGCCGCCTACCGGGCCGGCCGGGCCCTGCCGCTGAGCGGCGTGCCGGTCTCGATCAAGGACACCTACCCTCTTGCCGGGGCCGTGACGACCTTCGGGTCGGTCGTGCATCGGCACAACCGCACGCGGCAGGACAGCGGGGTCGTGCGCCGTCTGAGGACCTCGGGCGCCGTGTTCACCGGCAAGACCAACACCGCCGAGTTCGGCCAGTCGGCGACCAGCGACAACCGTCTCGGCCCGGAGGCCGGCAACCCGTGGGACACGACGCGCACGCCGGGCGGCTCGAGCGGCGGGGCTGCGGTTTCGGTTGCGGCCGGGCTGGCCAGCGTCGCGCTGGCCTCCGACGGTGGCGGGTCGATCCGCATTCCGGCATCCTTCACCGGATTGTTCGGGTTCAAACCGACCTGCGGCCTTTGCCCCGACGAAGGCGGCCTGCCGGCGATGTCGGACTTCGTCTGCCCGGGTCCGCTGGCGCGACGCGCATCCGATGCGCGCGCGTTCCTGGGCGCGCTTCTCGGTCGAAGGTTAAGCCGTGCCAGCGCGGGAAGAAGGTTGCGCATTGCCTGGTGTCCACACCCTGAAGGACGTCCCGTCGATCCTGGCGTCGCGGCGACCGTCAGTGCCGCCGTTGCGAGTCTTACGGCTCTGGGCCATGAAGTTGTTGAAATCGCCTTGCCCCTCGAAGGATGGAACGAGGCCTTCGGGCCGCTCGTCCTGGCTGAGGAATGGCGCGAGCGCGGCGATCTGCTCACCAGGTTCCCGGATGCGCTGAGCGACTATGTAAGCAGGTCGCTGGCGGCGGCCCGAACGCTCACCGACAAGGACATAGCGGCTGCCCGCGCAGCGCATCGCCGGTATCGCGCCCGTATCGCGACACTGTTCGAAACCTGGGACGCGATCGCGACACCGACGACGGCCGTCGCCGCCTTTCCCTTCGGCAAGCGGCCGAAGCGGATCGCCGGCCGCGAGGTGGACCGGCTTTGGGGCGCATTCCCCTTTGCCGTGCCGTTCAATGTCTCCGGCAATCCCGCCGTATCCCTGCCGTGCGGACTCGCCGGCGGTCTGCCCGTGGGCTTGCAACTCGTCATGCCGCTGAACGAGGACGAGAGGCTCCTCGACCTCGCCGAAGATGTGGAAGAGGCGGTGGCATTCGATTGCCGCCCAATGGGCGAGGCGGTGCTGCAGCCGGCAGGAGAACCGGCTTCAAGGGCGGTTCGGGCAGGTGAAATCGTATCCGGCACCGGCTCGCCCGGCCCGCAATCATCACGAACGGGAGGGATCCGATGATGTGACATCGCCAAGGCCACGACGCCGTGTCGCCGGAAGCCGGGCCCGGACCGGTCGCCATCTCGGCGCGGCTCTTGAGGAAGCTGTCCAACAAGCGAGTACAGAACCGGCTTCCGGTTCATCGGGAGGAGAAGATGAGATCTTCCAAGGCGTTTCTGACGACGACCGGCGCTGTCGCCGCAATCGCGGCCAGTGTCGCGATCGGGGCTGCGCCCGCCGCAGCGGAGACCATCCGCATCGGCGACATCAACTCGTATACGAGGCTGCCGGCGCACACGGTTCCATACCGGCAAGGGGCAGTCCTCGCGATTGAGGAAATCAACCGGTCGGGCGGCGTGCTCGGGCGCGAGCTCGAGTTCATATCCCACGACGATCAAGGGAAGCCGGGCGAGGCGGTCAAAGTGGCGGAGCGGCTCTTCGCCCGCGACAAGGTGGTCCTGATCTCCGGCTCGCTGTTCAGCCATGTCGGACTGGCGCTGACGGCATACGCCAAGAAGAGCAAGCGGTTGTACGTCGCGGCCGAGCCGCTGGCGGACGCCCTCGTATGGGCTCAGGGGAACCGCTACACGTTCCGGCTGCGCCCGTCGACCTACATGCAGGCGGCAATGCTTGCCGCCGAGGCAGCCAAGGTCGAGAAGGCCAGGCGCTGGGCGACCATCGCGCCCAATTACGCCTACGGCAAGGACGCCGTCGCGGCATTCCAGAGGGTGTTGACGCAGTTGCGCCCCGATGTGGAGTTCGTCGGTTCGCAATGGCCGGGACTCTTCAAGATCGATGCCGGGGCCGAGGTCGAGGCGCTCAAGCGCATGGAACCGGACGCGATCTACAACGTCACCTTCGGCGGCGATCTCGCCAAGTTCGTGCGCGAGGGCAACTTGCGCGGCCTCTTCGAGGGGCGGCTGATCCTCGGATTGCTGACCGGGGAGCCCGAATATATCGACCCCTTGAAGGACGAGG
>JAPOZD010000049.1 GCA_026706245.1 Alphaproteobacteria bacterium | reverse complement strand
ATTGCCCGATGCTGTAGAGGACGAACGCCTGGCCGTGCCCGGTGTGGCGGGTACAGTGCGGGTCATGCCGGGCGAGGAGATCATCGCGCGGAAGGTTCATCACCGCGCGGCGGGGCTTGCCGCTCGCGACATACACGACTTCGCAGTGGTGTCTCGCGCTGCGCCGCGATTGTTCGAGACACCGGACTTTCTGAACATCCTGCGCATCCACGGCGCCACGCTGCGCCATGCGCTGGGCCGCAAGGGCCTGCCGGGCGAATACGCCGCTATCGAAACCGGCGGTTATCCGGCGGCGCCGTCCTTCGAGGCGGCAGTGGAGGCGCTGCGGGCCCGTCTCGACCTGGCGGCCGGCGCCGGCTAGTTTCCGGAAACCTTGGCGATCACGTCTTCGGGAAATTTGTAGCCGTCGAAATTCGGCCGTTGCCGCACCTTTCTGCACAGCGCGGTCAGCATTTCGATATCGTCGTCGTCATTGTCCCAGAAGAAGTCTCCTCCTGCCCTCACGGCGCCCCACATCGCATTCGCCATGAAATTGCTGACCCCGTTGTTCTTCAACAGGGTAAAGAATATGTCGTCGGTAATGTCCCGGTTCTCTTGGTGATTGTAGTACATCCAGTCGTGGATGAGGGACGGCAGCATCACATCCGGATGAAAGGGCGTGTAGGTGAACATCCAGGCGGGAGCGGGAATGCTCGCGCCGTCGAATCTGAAGAATTTGGGGACAACGATAGCGACGTTCCCTGTTTCCAGACTGTAATCGCGCCTGAGCTCGTAGGTGTTTTCCGCTGCGTGCGGTGCGACGATGGGCTGCCTGAGGGCCATGCAGGGTCTCCGCAAATCAGGATTTGAGACGAGAGCGGCAGGCCGTCGGGGCGGCGCCGATAGTGGCATCGCCCTCGCCGGCGCGGTCTTCCGCGAGCGCAGGGTAGAAGGCGCCGGACATCGATAACGTCCTCCCGGGAGCCGCGAATGAGGATGTGCAAATGATAAATGTTCATTCTCTAATATGTCAAAGAAGGGAATTTATATTCACTTCAGAAGACGGCTCCGGGCCGGGCGTATGACACTTTGTCACGACCGCTCGTGACGCAAACCGGCGTGTTCGCGTCGGAAATCGGCTAATGGCGCGCGCCGGCCCTGTCAGGCTTCCCCGCAGGCAGACAGGGGAGGGCGGTCATGGCCGGAGCGCTCATGGAACGCCTGGCCGCCGGAGAGGCGGTCATCCACGGCAGCGGCTACCTGTTCGAGATGGAGCGGCGCGGCTACCTCCAGGCGGGAGGCTATGTGCCCGAAGTGGTAATCGACCACCCCGAAGTGGTGGAGCAGCTTCACGAGGAGTTTGTGCGCTGCGGCTCCGACGTGGTGCTCGCCTTCACCTATTACGGCCACCGTGAGCGGCTCCGCCTGATCGGCAGGGAGCACCTGCTGGAGCGGCTCAACCGCGACGCCGTCGCCGTCGCGCGCAAGGTCGTGGACCGCCATCCCGGCACGATTCTCGCCGGCGGCACCTGCAACACCAACATGTACGACCCCGGCGACCCGGCGACGGAGGCGACGGCGCGCGCCATGTTCGAGGAACAGATCGGCTGGGCGGCGGAGGAAGGCGTCGATTACATCGTCTGCGAGACGCTGTCGCATCTGGGCGAAGCGAAGATCGCCATAGACGTCTGCAACCGGGCGGGCCTGCCGCTGGTGCTCGGCTTCGCGATCCACCGCTCGGGCAAGCTCCGGGACTTCGACGGCTCGCTCGCTGAAGCCTGCCGCATCTGCCTGGACGAAGGCGCGCATCTGGTCGGCTTCAACTGCCACCGGGGCCCGGCGACCATGTTGCCGCTCCTCCGCGAGGCCGCCGGAGAGGTGGACCCGGCGCGGCTCTGCACCTGGGCCGTCGCCTACCGCACCACCGCCCTGCAGCCGGCCTTCGGCGCGCTGGTGGACGACGCCATGCCGTTTCCCGAGGCGCTGCCGGGGGGCCTGAGCTTCCCGGTCGGGCTCGATCCCTTCCAGTGCACCCGCTACGAAATGGGCGACTTCGCGCGCCAATGCCACGAGCTGGGCCTGCGCTATTTCGGCGGCTGCTGCGGCACCGGCCCGCACCATATCCGCGCCATGGCGGAGGCCATCGGGCGCACCCCCGCCGCCAGCCGCTACAGCCCCGACATGTCGAAGCACTATGCGCTCGGCACCGATGAGAGGCTTCTCAGGCACAACCGGGACTACGTGCCCCATTTCACGGCCACGCCCGCGCGCCCCGGTTGAAGGGAGGCGCCCGCCGGTCGTAAACCTGTCCGCAAGAGGAGGGGACCTCATGCGGATTGCGGTTTACGGCGCGGGCGCCATAGGCGGCCACCTCGCGGTTTCGCTGGCGGGCGCGGGCGCGGATGTTTCGGTCGTGGCGCGCGGGACGCATCTCGACGCCATACGCGCGCACGGCCTCAGTATGGGCGGGCGCACGGTCCGGCTGCCGGCGAGCGCCGATGCAGCGGAACTCGGCCCGCAGGACGCCGTCTTCATCACGCTGAAGAGCCACCAGCTTCCGGCGGCCCTGAAGGGCGTCTCGGCGCTGCTCGGGCCCGAAACGGCCGTGGTGACGGCCATGAACGGGCTGCCCTACTGGTATTTTCACGGGCTGGACGGCCGGCGCATCGAGAGCGTCGATCCCGGCGGGCGCATACAGGCCGCAATCGCGCCCGAGCGCGCCATCGGCTGCATCACGTTCGTCGCGGCCGAAGTGTCCGCTCCCGGCACCGTCCACCACACCGGCGGCGCGGAATACCGCATGGGCGAGCCGGACGGGAGCCGGTCGCGCCGGCTTGCGGCGCTCGCGGACCTGTTGCGCGCAGCCGGCATCGGGGTTGCGGTCAGCGCCGACATTCGCACCGACATCTGGCTCAAGCTGCTCGCCAATGTCTCCATCGCTCCGGTTGCCGCGCTTGCCGGCGCGTCG
>JAPOZD010000217.1 GCA_026706245.1 Alphaproteobacteria bacterium | reverse complement strand
CCTCGGCCATGGCGCGCACATTGGGCGGACTGCCGAGATAGGGAACGCCCGTGCGCGCGCAAAGCGCGGACACCAGTATTTCGGGATTGCGGACAGGCTCCCGATTGTAGATCTGGAAGATGTAGTCGGGAGCCGGTCCGCGGCGCATACGTTCTTCGAAAGCTTCGAGGCTGGCGCAGGGCTCCACCGAGCGCGCCAGGCCCCGCAGTACCGAAAGCACCTCGAACTTGGTGTAGAGCTCGCGCCCGTAACGCGGATGGACCTCGGGCGGCGGCTCGGTCCAGTCTTCCGCATATTTGGCGAGAAACAGGATATCCAACTCCTGACAACGGTCCGGGCCGATTCGTAACAACTTTAGCATTTCAAATTGGCCGGATGTGTCGAAATTGCACGGAACAGGCGTATGATAGCCGTCAACCCTTCCACCGGCAACGCAGCGGACCCAGCCTCCCATGTTACGAGTGCTATTGCTGGCGCTCGCCATCTCGACCGTGGCGGCCCCGGCTTCCCAAGCCGATCCCTTCACTATCTACATGATCGTGCATCGCGCCGGGTCGGGCGCGGATGACGGTTTTCGCGACTACCTGACAGCGAACGGCGTCGATGCAAACTTCGTCTTCCGCGACATGGAGAACGACCGGTCCCGCCTCCCGGGATATGTCGAGGAAATCAAGGCGCTCAAGCCCGACCTCGTCTATACCCAGACGACCTCGGTGACGCGCGCGGTCGTCGGGCGGCTTGAAGAGGCCGATCCGCAGAAGCATGTCCTCGACATTCCCGTCGTGTTTTCGATGGTCTCGTTTCCGGCCAGATCGAAACTGGTGCCCCAGCCTCCCGATCCGGCGGCGCCGATGCTCTCGAAGCGCAACATTACCGGGGCAAGGCACGTCGTCTCGAACCTCGTGCGTCTCAATGCGATGCGCACCTACATGCCTTTCGAGAAGCTCGGCATGCTCTATGACAAGAGCTCGGGCGCGCAGCGCCGCACCGAGACCGCAATGCGAACCCTCGTCGAAGACGCCGGCATCGAATTCGTGTCCGACAGCCCGACGGAACCCAAGGTCGAACGGGACCCGGCCCAGATAGAGCCGACGCTCCGGCGCCTGAAGCAGGCGGGAGTCGACTTCCTCTATATCCCGCCGTCCAATTTCTTCGGCGCGCATGCTGAACTCGTGACCCGTGCGGCAACCGAACTCGGCCTGCCGACCTTCTGCGGCGTGGAGACCCTGATCCGGCAGCACTGCATGACGGGGCTCGTCAGCCCGCTCTACGCGGTCGGACAATTCGCCGCCTTCAAGGCCGAGCAGATACTGACCGGCGGCAAGGACCCTGGCGAAATTCCTATCGAAACGCTCTCCCGGTTCTCCTTCGTGGTCAACATGGAGACGGCGCACAAGCTGAAGGTGTATCCGCCCATGGAAATCCTGCGCTTCGCCCAATTCATCAAGACCGGAGCCGATTCTTGATCGCCCTGAAACGTCTGGACGACAAACGCCGCACAGCGCTCAAAATCCTGTATCTGGCGCCCCATGCGCCTTCGCCCGACACACCCAGGCCTCCGGACATCCATCCGGACTACGGTGTGCAGCCTGCCTACCAGTACGAAATCTGGGATGTGTTGCGGAACGGTCTCGGCCTGGATGTCGACAGCAATTCCGACCTCGGCGTCGTACCCCGGGCCTTCGAAGGCCGGAATTACGTTTTCTCGCTCTATAACATTGCATCGTTCCGGAATTCGGAAGTTTACGTCTCCGCTCTGGCAGCGAAAGCCGGTATCGCCTGCCTGGGCGCACCGCCGAACATTCGCGCGCTCGCTGAGGACAAGTGGCTGAGCAAGCTGGCGGCGCGGGCGCTCGGCCTGCCGGCGCCGGAGGGAAAGGCGTTCGCAGGAAACGGTCCCTTGCGGAAGCCTGACTTCGACGGGCCCTATATCGCCAAGCCGCGTTTCGGAGCCGCATCGACAGGAATCGACGCCTTGAGCGCGCAAGAGGATTTCGGTGCTCTCGAGGCGCGGGTCGCGGCTCTCGGGGCGACAATCGACGAGTGCCTTGTCGAGCAGGTCTTCGGTGACTTCGATGTGACGGTGCCGATCCTGGTCGGCGAGGACGGGCCGATGGCCCTGCCCCCCGCCACCCAGACGTGCGACAGTCCATACGGGCTGTTTACCCACCGCCAGAAACGAAAGCTGGAACCCGGCCTCACACGCGAGTTTCCCGGCGATGAGCCCTGGCTCAAGCCCATTGTCGAAGATGCCCTGCGGTTCGCCAGGGCGGTGGAGCCATACGACTATCTGCGCTGCGACTTCCGCTTCGGCGCCGCGGGACACGCCTTCCTCGAATTCAACCTCGCCTGTTCGATCGGCGGCGCTATGGCCTTCGCGCAAAGCGCAGCGCGTGCAGGCATTTCCTCGGAGGCCCTGGTCGAGCACATTCTTGCTACAAGCCTCGACCGGCAGTGGGGTCAGGACGCGTCCGGACCGCCACCCAGATAGCGCACCGCCACCGTGGTGATGTCGTCGCTCTGCTCGACTCCCGTCGAGAATTCCTCGACCGACGCCCGCATCGCATCGCAAATGACAGCCGGCGGGGCGTCCGCATGGGCCGCCAGTTCCGCTTCCAGGCGCGGCTCGCCGAATTGTTCGCCCGCTTCGTTGAAGGCCTCGTTCACACCGTCCGTGTAAAGAAACAGCGTTTCGCCCGGCGCCAGCGTGGTCTCTCCCTCCTCGAAATCGAATCCCGGCATGATGGCGAGCGCCAGACCGGCCTCCATCGGCAGGGTCGATAGCTGCCCCCCGCCGTCGATCCGGTAAGTCGGGTTGTGTCCTGCATTGGCGAAGGTCACATGGCCGGTTTCGGTGTTCACGACCGCATAGAAGGCGGTCACGAACATCATCTGCTCGTTCTCGGCCTCCAGCATGTCGTTCAACGCGGTCAACACCCGGCCCGGCGATTCGCCGATCAGAGCGGTCGCCTTGAGCAGGGTGCGTGCAATCAGCATGAAGAAGGCAGCCGGAATGCCCTTGCCCGAGACATCCGCGATGACGAGCCCGATGCGTTGCTCGTCGATGGCGAAATAGTCGTAGAAGTCGCCGCCGACCTCCTTGGCCGGAAGCATCTGTGCGGCGATTTCGACGGTGCGCTGCGGTGGCGTCTCGCGCGGCAGCACCGAAAGCTGCAAGTCGTGTGCGATGGACAGTTCGCGCTCGATCGCGACCAGACGCTCCTTGTGCTTGAGCGCCTCGCGCAGTTCTTCAATCAGCTCCGTCAAGCGTCCGTGCTGTTCGCGGATGCGCTGCGCCATCTGTTCGAAAACGAGCGTGAGAGCCTCGAACTCGTCGCTGGCGCCTTCCCGTTCGAGCTCGGAAAGCTGGTCTGTAACGGCCTGGCGCGCTTCCGCGCCCACAGCCGAGGTCAGCCCGGCCATCTGCTGGCGCAGGAAGCGTTCCCGCCGCCTTTGCGCCCGGCGGCGCTCGGCCGACAGGCGTTCGACCTCGCCCAGGGAACTTCGATACGCCTCGACCGCCCGGGCGATGCGGGCAATCTCGTCCCTGCCGGCCTCCTGTTCGAGCCACACGCCGCGCCGGCCGGCGGAGAGCGCCTCCAGCACGCCGATCACCCGGTCTAACGGCTGCAGGGAGCCGCTCAGATTCGCATAGAGCGCCCAAAGCGCGATGCAGGCGAAAACTGCCGCTGCCCCGAAAAAGGCAATGCGCAGCGCCTGCTGCCGTGCGGCAAGCTCGCTGACATCGGCGACGACATGCAGGCTGGCAAGGCGTCCGCCGTTCAGGGCCGGAATGTTCGTTGTCGTCCTGGCGTAGTCCGCACTGTCCTGGTCTGGAGCGTGCCAGAGCGGCGGGTGGGTGCCGAAGATCAGTCCGCCCTCGCTCCCGACCAGAAAGGCTTCTCCGCCAAGGACCGCACCGGCCTCCTGCACCGCCGAGGCGAGCGGGAGGCTTGCGGCAACAATCAACACATCGCCCTGTTCCGGGTCTCCCAGCGCCTCTGCAACCGTCCAGACGGGCCGCCCGTCGGCGTCGATGTCGCCGCCGCTCGCCCGCATTCCGGTATCGACGATTCGCTTGGCCACGCGCGACGACAGGGGGTTGCGGCCTACGAACAGGCGTCCGCCTGTTCCTTCCGAGGGGTCGAAGGTCACGAGTCGTTCGATTCCGCTTCCGACCGAAAGATCCTCGATCAGGCGCGCGGCGAGCAGTGTATCGCCGGCGAGAAGCGCGGACCGGATGTCTTCGTTCGCGCGTAGCGGGGCCAGCAGGCGCGCGACCGTATCCGTTTCGCGCTGCGACAGGGTCTTCCAGACGGTCCTCAGCGCCGTCTGGCGGTCTTCGTTATAGCTTTCGGCAAGAAGGCGCTCGCGCACGATGCTGCCATAGCCCAGGCCTACCGCCAGCAGAAGCCCTGCAAGGCTGATGATTGCCGTCAGCCGCAGGCGTATCGAGACATTCCGGCCGAAGCGGCCGACGGCGGTGGGCGGTGTCGGGGGAATATCGCGAAAGGCCGGCTCCAGCCTCTGAACCAGCCCCCGGCGAATGCGCTCCAGCGAATCCCGCACCGTCCGGCCTACCGCGGCGTCGCGGGCGTCCTCCGCTTGGTCCAGGGTTTCGTCATATCGCGTGCGGAGGCCGTGCAGCACTGCATTGAAGGCGCGGGCCGCGTAGCCGATTTCGTCCCGCTGCCCCAGATCAGAGAGCAGCACCGGGTGGCCGCCGGCCGCTTGCGCGACGCCGTTGTCGAGTCGTTGCAGGCGCCGGCCGACGCGCAATGTCAGAAACACCGCGCATAGCAACCCGACGACAATGCCGACGGCGCCCGCAATGGCAAAGCCCGGCCAATTGCGGCGCAGCACATGCGTCACGAAGTCCTTTTCAACTGCGACATGCAGGAGGGCGAGCGGATAGTCCGCCGGACCGATTGGACGGATATCGACAGAGAGGTCGCCGGAGGTATGGCGGCTCCGCGCCTCCGTCATCCCTCCCGCCAGGCGCCGCTCGTCAAATCTGGTGTCCGCCGATTCAAGAACATCTTCCAGCCGGCTGCGCGCGATGCCGCTGAAATAGATCGGCTCCTTATCCGGCTTGGTCATTGCGATGAAGCGTATGTCCGGATTGTCATCGAGGAAGCGCTGGAAGAACGGCTCGACTCCCCGGAGCTCCTCGAGCGGAATGCCGACCCGGGCGGCGCGCTCCATCTCGGTCTTCATGGCCTGACCGACGGCGAGCGCCTTGCGGTCGAGCTCGCCCGTCAGCGGCTCCTCGGCCCACCAGTGGAATGCCGCGGTCGTCAGCACCGCCTGCAACAGCGCAACGATGACGGCGGCGACGCAGGCCTTCAGGCAGATCATTCGCGAGACCCGGCCCATGTCCATCATCCGATCCGGTCCAGCCGATCGACCTCGCGCGCATCGTCGTCCATCGTGGCCAGCATTCTCGCCGCAGTATCGTGGAAGCCCGCAAGCGACGGCGGCGCACCCTCCAGGTCCACCGCCTGGCCTTCGGCCATCGCCAGCAGGGAAGCGTCGCTTCGTCTCAGCATCTCGAGAACCGGCTGCAGCACCCAGCGGGCAAACAGGAAAACGAGCAAAAGGCAGACTGCGAACACACCGGCGGCAATGCCGAAAATGGTAATCGCCGCGCGTTCGCGCAGCGGCGCACTGTGCCGGACTTCGCTCTCCAGCAGGACACCGCCGACGACCTTGCCGAAATTGTTGATAAGCGGGCTCCCAACGGTCACCGCCCGCTCATCGGCCTCGATCCAGCGCCCGGTCCGGTCGCCGGCATCGACCGTGGTCCCGAGGTCCGTCTGGTCGGTGGAGAACACGACCTGGCCGTCCGCTCCGAAAACCAGCAGCCGGTCGATATCCGGGTCGGCCGCCTGGGTGCGGTCCAGCAATGCCGCGATTTCCGGGATGGTCTCGAGTCGAAGGCCCAAATCCGTGCGGACCGTAATCGCATGGGCGATTTCATCGACGGTGAAGCCGAAATGCGATGCCTTAACGGTTCGGAGTTCGCGGTCGAATGTGTCGAGTGCGGCATACACGACCAGCGCGAGAGAAAGGGCAACGCCGGCCAGGAATGCCAATCCCAACTTGATCCGCAGTCTCATGCTCGCCGGCCAGTCCCGCCGTTTGCGTTGCCGCAATCATAGCGCCCAATCGGCTCTGCGCCAGCATTGCCTCTCTGCTTCTTCGGCCCGGTTTCATCCCGGCGCAACGGAAACAACGCAATGTCCCGGAAGAAGAGAACGGGAGAAGGAGCCGGCACCTGCAAGCAAATGAGTTTACCGAAAGAGCCGCAATTTACGAGCGGATCGACCTCCGGCGGCACGGCCTTGACGACCGGCCAGGCCTCGCTGTCAGGAGGCCGGCGCCATCCGGTCCCCCTCGGCATCCCAGCAAGCGCCGATCCCCCGCTCGCGCAGTTCGTGGCGCGCGATTTCGTTCTTGGTCATTGTGCGGGGGAATTCCTCCACGAACTCGATGTAGCGCGGCACCTTGAAATAGGCGATGCGCTCCCGGCACCACTCCACCAGCGCGCCCGGTTCGACCGGCGCGGAGACCTGCACATAGGCCTTGATGTCCTCCTCTCCGAGATCCGAGGGCACGCCCACGCAGGCGCAGTCGATGACCGCGTCATGGGCCGTAATCGCCTTCTCCACCTCGAAGGCCGACACATTCTCGCCCCGACGGCGGATCCAGTGCGCCTCGCGCCCGATGAAATGGACATAGCCTTCCTCGTCGAGCCAGCCGAGGTCGCCGGAGTGGTACCAAAGGTTGCGCCAGGCGGCGAGGGTCGCCTGCGGCTTGTTGATGTATTCCATCATGCAGGTGTTCGGCACGCTGGGCCGCAGCAGCAGCTGGCCCGTCTCGCCGGCGGGCAGCGGGTTGTCGTCGGCATCCCCGACCATGATCTCGGCCCAGCCGTGCGGCCGGCCGCAGGTGCCGGCCTTGCGGTCGTGCAGGCGTTCGGAGCAGAGCAGCACGCCCATTTCCGTCATCGCATACACCTCCAGCATCGGGATGCCGAAACGGGCCTCGAACTCGTCGCGGAGTTCGCGCCGCACCTGGCCGGATGCGATCCCCACCCCGACCTTTACCCGGTGCGAGCGGTCGAGCCCGCTGTCCGGCCGGCGGAGCAGCACGGACATCATCGTGCCCAGCGGGTCGATGATCGTGGCGCCGTGGCGATGCACCGTCTCCCAGTAGCGCGAGGCGCTGAACCATTTGTGCATCACGCCGGTCATGCCGGTGTAGAGCGGACCGGTGACGCCGAATTGCTGGCCGCCGATATGGAAGAAATGTGAGTTCGCGAAATGCACGTCGCCGGGACCGGCCTCGGCGATCTCTGCATAGCGAATGGCGGCGCCGATGTAATAGAGGTGCGAGACGAGCACACCCTTGGGCATGGATGTGCTGCCGCCGGTATAGACGATGGCCGCGGGGTCGGTCGGCCGCACCTCCGCTTCGGGAAGCGCCTCCGAGCCCGTCAGCAGTTCCTCCCAGGCGCCGTAGCCCGCGCGCGGCGCGCCGCGGACCAGAACCTTCGGGGGAGACGAAAACCGGTCCGCCGCCGCCTCGCAGACATCCATCAGCTCATCGTCCGCGACCAGCAGTTTCGCGCCGGTGTCGTTCAGGCTGTAAGCAAGATCGTCCCGGGCGAGCGAGACATTGAGGGCCGCATAGACCGCGCCGATCTTGGCGCAGGCGAACCAGACGATCTCCTGCGCAAGCGAGTTGTACATGAAGGTCGCGACGACATCGCCCTTGCCTATGCCGCGCTGGAGCAATGCGTTGGCGGCGCGGTTCGACAGCCGGTCCGCATCGGCGTAGGTCAGCGTCTCGTCCCGGCAGATGAGCAGCGGCTTGCCGCCGAGCGCAGCGCGCATCGTCACCAGGTCGCGGAGCGTGGTCGCGTGCGGCGTCTCGCCCATGATGCGGATCATCTCTCGGCTCCCCGGTCGAGCATGGGTGCAGGCTTGCGAAAGGGCGGCCGCCGACCGTCGGCGCGCCACGGCGCGGCCACCAGCCATTCCCTGCCGGTGACGGGATGGTGGGCCTCGATCCAGCCGGGGCAGTCCGCGAAAACCGGCGAGGCGTCGCTTTCGTCCAGCTCCACCACCGGGACCGACATGGGGCGCGGAGGGCCCAGGGCCGGCGTTTCGGCGAGCGCGGCGGCGGCCTCGATCTGCGAAAGGTCGAGCGCCCGGCCCTTTCCATCCCGGTCCTTCGCAACGAGGGCCGCCAATGCAGCGAACGCGCCGAAACAGGCGGCATTCGGGTCGCTGATCGAGAAGGTCGGCGAGCCGATGAAGGCGCCCTGATCGTCCTGGATCAGGATTTCCGCGCCTGCAAGCGCGCTCAGCACCAGGCCGTAGGACCGGAGCCGTTCCACCGACGAGCCCCTGCCCGGCCCGCTCATCGACAGGCTGACCAGACCCGGATTGGCCTGTTTCAGCACATCGCGTCCGAGTCCAATCCGCTCCATCGTCCCCACGGTGAAATTCTCGATCAGCAGGTCGGCCTGCGCCACCAGTTCCAGCAGCCGGGCCTTGCCCTCCTCCGATTTCAGGTTGAGTGACAAGCCCGTCTTGTTCCGGTTCAGGCTGTGGAAATAGAGCGAGCTTTCGAGCCGGATATCCTCGTCCATCTTGCCCCGCAAATGCTCCAGCCCGCGCGTGCGGTAGAGATCGAAGCGGTCCGGCGACTCGACCTTGACAACCTCCGCACCGAGATCGGCCAGAATCTGACCCACCATCGGCCCCGACCAGATCCAGCAGAACTCCACGCAGACGAGCCCCTCCAGCGGTCCCGCCGGTCCGCCCCGCTTCCGTCGCGCCGCTGCGCCTCCTTCGCCCAGAGACTCCGCGAGGAAGGGCATGGCCGGTTTCTCGAAACCGGGCCGGAACACACCCCGCTCCAGCGCCTCCGCGAAGCTGTAAACGGGTGCGATGACCGCACCTTCCTCCAGCCCGCGCACCAGAAGGTCGTCACGCCCCTGGTCCGCGAGGGTTTCTTCGAGCAACGCATCCGCTTCCGCACTTTGCCTAGCAAGAACGAAGGGATTGTCGAAACCGGGCCGGCGCGTCCAGCCGGGATCGCCCACGGCCGTTGCTATTCGTTGCCAGTCGCGCCGGGAGCGTCCGAGCAGCGCGACATGGCCGTCGCGGCAGGCGAAGAAGCCCATCGGAAAGATCAGGCCATGCTCGACGCAGATGCGCCCGTTGCGCTTCCAGAGGCGGCGGCGCTCCTCCGGCGTGCCGGAATTCTGGAGCGCGAAGGACCGCATGACGTCCGCTGCCGAGACATCGTATTCGGGCGCGCGGCCGTCCTGTCCGCGCCAGGCTTCCGCAAGCGCCAGAACGGCGCCCACAAGTCCGCACCATTTCTCCGGCATGTCCGCCGGCAGCGGCATGCCCGGACCGTCCGCATGGCCGATGGCCGCGGCCGGCCCGGCGGCGGCAGAGGCGTCCGCGCCGTTGCCCTCCATGCCGGTCTGGAAGTCCCAGAGCCGGATGACCGGGCCGCCGGACGCAGCTTCCGCGCCTGCCATGGCCAGCCAGTTTTCAGCGTAGGCCGGCGCGCGGCCGGTCCCGTCGAAGGAGGCCGGGACCGGGCCGACCGGCAGCCGGCGCGCCTCCTTCACGACAACGGCAGGGGCACAGGCCCCTTCTTCCGCGAAGGCAGCGCGACGGTTGCGGTCCCGAAGGCCGAGACGATTTCGGACTGGTTTCGCGCCTCGACGTCGAGGTCGGCCAGCATGGCGCCGCGGGCTTCCCGCTTGCCCGTCACCCTGCCCCGCCACCGGATCGTGTCGCCGACGAGGTTCGGCCGGCGCACGGACACATTCAGCCGATGCAGGAAGCCGTGGTCGCCGATCCAGTTCGTCAGCATGTGCTGCGCCCAGGCGATCCGCTGCGGGCCCACGTCATAGGCTCCGCCCATGCCGACATCGCGGCCCGTGGCCGCTTCCAGATGGCCGCGGCCGGCAGCGTCCTTGGCGCCCGTCTCCGGGTTGATGTGGTAGTCGTCGTGGCGCCGGCGGTAGCGCACGGCGTCCCCATGCGCCCCGCCATAGGGCATGGCCCCCTGCGTCGCGGAATACCAGGCGACGATGTCGGTAATGGTGAGCGGCCCCTTGACCACCGGCGGAACCGCGTCGCCGACCGACACATCCTCCCAGTAGAGAGGCTCCGGCCCCCGCCGCGTTTCGGCAAGGACCTCGCGCTCGATTGCGTCCAATTCCTCCGGCATGTAGCGGTGCGCGGCGGCGCTTGCCGCCTCCCCGCCCCGCTCCGCCTTCAACTGCTCGCCGCGCGGCGTGCGGGCCACCCGGCCTGTGGCCTTCGCGACAAGCCGGCCATCGCTCCTGTCGCGGTAGTCCACCTCGCCGGTCTGCAACACCCACCGGGCGAAGCGCCGGCCGGACTTCATCTCCTGGCGCACCAGCCGCGCCTCGACCTCGAAGCGCGTGTCGAGGCGGATGCGGTCGAACCATGTGAAGTCGGTTCCCGCATAGATCCACTGCACGCCGGAGAGCTTGGGTGCAACGATGGTCATGTCCACGGCGTAGAGGATGCAGGGCGGCGCGACGATGCCGCCGGCGGGCGACGCCCGGGCATAGTCCTCGTCGAGCCAGAGCGGATTGTCGTCGCCGACCCCCCAGGCGAAATGGCGAATGGCGTCGCGCGTCGCGGTCTCGATCCATTGCAGCCGGGAGCGGCGCAGGGGCTTGCCGATCAGCGCAGCCGCCTCCGCGAGGCGCTCCCCGGTAATCTCCCCCCAGGCCACCGGGGCGCTACCCGGCGGCGCGGAGCGGCTCGGCCCCCGTTTCCATCCGCTGCAATTCCGGCAGCACCTCGGCGGCGAAGAGCCGCAGCATGTCGAGCGTGCGCTCGACGCCGTAATAGGGCGGATAGTGGATCATCAGCGAGGTCGTGCCGACATCGCGGAAGGCCTCGATCTTGCGCAATACCGTGTCCGGCGAGCCGTGCAGGATGGTGTCCTTGACCAGATGCTCATAAGCGAACTGGCTCTCGTCCGCTTTCTCGGTCACGTCGCCCAGATAGCGCCCGACCGCGCCGCTCAGGAACGTCTTCATATGGTGGGTGATGCCGGCCTCGCTTTCCTCGCGGGCCCTGGCGTCGGTCGGCGCCACATAGGTCATGCGCACCACGTCCACCTCGCCGAAGGCCGGGTTGGCGTTGAGCGGGGCCGGTGCCTCCGCCATGTGCTCGCGATAGACGGCAATGTGCTCGCCGATGGTGGCGGCCGAGGGCAGCGAGGACTGCATCAGGCCGAAGCCGTTCCGCGCCGCCATGCGGATCGAGCCGTCCGTGCCGGCGCCCATGTAGAACGGCGGGTGCGGCTGCTGCACGGGCTGCGGAAAGACCTCGTAGATGTCGTCCATCTCGATCCTGAAATACTTGCCGTCGGCGTTCACGCGCTTCTTGTGGAAGCCGTCGAGAATGAGCGGGATCGCCTCCGCCTGGATTTCGCGGCGCTCCTCGTAGCTGATGCCGAGGCCCTCGAACTCATAGGGCCGGTAGCCGGAGCCGAGGCCGAGCTGGAAGCGCCCGTTGCTGAGGATATCGACAAAGGCCGCATTCTCGACGATGCGCATGGGATGGTGCAGCGGCACGACCATGACGGCGGCGCCCAGCTTGATTTTCGTCGTCTTTGCAGCCAGATAGGAGAGATAGCTGAACGGGTCCGGCAGGATGCCGTATTTGTTCGAGAAGTGGTGTTCGGCAATCCACACGCTGTCGAAGCCAAGCTCCTCCGCCTCCAGGATTTCGCGCGTGGTGCGTTCGTGAATGGCCTGGTGCGGATAGGGCTCGGACTTCGGGTCCGGATGCGAGGTGAAGAGAATGCCGACCTTCATGGGACGCAGCGCCTTTCGTGATCCGGCTTGTTCGCGAGGCCCCAGCCTAGCAGGATGGAGCGAGTGCTGCACGGGGCCGGCACACGCCCGGCCCGACCTGCCGGATGGGTGGCAGAGCGGTTGAATGCACCGGTCTTGAAAACCGGCGTGGGCACAAGTCCACCGCGGGTTCGAATCCCGCCCCATCCGCCACCGGGCTGCGCGCTCCGGTTTTGACGCTCGGACCGGCGGCCATGCCACAGCGTATGCGGCGCCCTTTGCGGATCGGGCGAACGACCCTTGCAGACAGATGCAGCCCAATGCCGCTTTCCAACGTCGGCAGCCGGTAGCTCTCGATATTTTCCATACGGATTGAGACGGGACTCAATCGGCAGTTTGGCTGAGGCGTCCGCGCGTCCTGGCTACTCAAGCCGCTCCGCAATCAGCGCATCGAGTTCCGGGAACTGCCTCCGGATCGTCAGGGCGAGCGCTTCCAGCACGAATGCGGGAGTCGCGCCGGGCAGCACGATTGAGCTTTCCAGCTCCGCCGGACCGTCCGGGGCTTGCAAATCCAGCATGACCGCCTCGCGGACATTGCCCGATATGTCGATGCGCCACATTTCCGGCACGCCGAGGCGGCGATAGGCAAGCGGCTTGTCCCCGTCGCCGCTGCTGCGCTCCACCTCGATGACGAGGTCTGGCGGGTTCTCCAGCGCGAAGGCGTCGTGCTCGTCCTCGTCCTCGTCCAGCGGATCGATCTTGTCCAGGCGTTCCGCCCTGTCGCCCAGATAGTAGCAGGCATCGGGTTCGGCCCCCGTATTCGTGGGGTCTTCGGGCCTGCGCCAGCGCGTCGAGCCCAGCGGCGCAACGGGCCGCCCCCTTCTGGCGACGGCAATCATAACCCCTTCCATGCCCCTGGCCTGGCGCTCATGAGCCATGGACGGCTTGGAAAGCTCGACGAAGCCGGTCACCGAATCGATGAACACCCGGCGGGCCAGCAGGTTCCAATCGAATTTCTCCGTCAGCAGGAGCACCGCTTCCGGATCGAGGCGGAACCGGACATATTCCGAGCCTAGGCTGCCCGTCACTCTTTCCATATTCTCCATCCTTCGAGGACGAACTTCGAACTTTCACGCATTCGACACGGAATGCCCGCCGTCCACGGCGAGCAGCTGGCCGGTGATATAGGCCGAGGCGTCGGAGAGGAGGAAGAGCAGCGGCGCGGCCAGGTCTTCCGGCTGGCCCAGGCGGCCCATCGGCACGCGGCGCATCAGCGCTTGCCCCGGCGGCGAGGCGAAAAACTCTTCGTTGAGGTCGGTCAGCACATAACCGGGCGCCAGCGTGTTGACCCGTACATGCTCGCGCGCAAGCTCCGCGGCCATCACGCGCGTCAGGTGATGCAGCCCGGCCTTGGACGCCGCATAGCCGACGGCGCCGCGCCCGGTGCGCAGGCCCAGCAGCGAGCCGATATTGACGATGCTGCCGCCCTCCCCGCGCGCAACCATCCGTTTCGCGGCTTCCTGCGCCACGAACCAGGCCCCGGTGAGGTTGGTGTCGATGACGCGCCGCCAGTCGTCTTCCTCCGTCTCCAGCAGCCGGCGCGTCACGGCGACGCCCGAATTGTTGACGACGGCGTGAACGGGCCCGAGCGCTTCCTCGGCGGCGTCGAAGCCCGCCGCCACTTGCTCGCGGTCGGTCACGTCCATGGAAACGGCAGCGGCATTGCCGATGCCGGCGGCCGCTTCGGCGAGCGCCTCCATGTCCCGCGCCGCCAGCGCCACTTGCGCGCCGGCCGCAGCCGCGGCCCCGGCGAATCCGCGTCCCAGGCCGCGCGATGCGCCCGTCACCAGAACGGTCTTGCCGTCGAGCCGCAGAATTCCCGCAATCGACACGCTTTCCTCCCTTCGGGGCCGCTCCTATATTGCCGGTCCCATGCTGATCGAGATTTTCTCCGACGTCATCTGCCCCTGGTGCTTCATCGGGCGCCGGCGCCTCGCCCGCGCCCTGGAGTCCCGGCCCGGCCTGGACCCGGTCATTCGCTGGCGGGCGTTCCAGCTCAATCCGGGCATGCCGCCCGAGGGCATGGCGCGCCAGGACTATCTCGCGCTCAAATTCGGCGCGGAGGGCGGCGGGCCCGCCTATGACCGCATCCGCGAGACCGGACGGTCGGAAGGCATCGAATTCCGCTTCGACAGCATAGAGCGCACGCCCAGCACGCTGGCCGCACACCGGCTCGTCCGGGAGTCCGGCGAGCGGCAGACGGCGGTGGTGGATGCGCTCTTCGACGCCTATTTCCTGAACGGCGAGGATATCGGCGACAAGGAGCAATTGGCGGATATCGCTTCGCGCGCCGGTTGGAACAGGTGCGAGGCGGAAGCCTTTCTTGCCTCGGACGCCGCGAGCCAGGAAGTCCGGCAGGAGGACGCGCGGGCGCGGGAAATGGGCATTCAGGGCGTGCCCTGCTTCGTAGTGGATCGCCGCTACGCCATCTCCGGGGCCCAGGAACCGGAATATTTCGCACCCCTCTTCGACCTCGTGCAAAACGGCGAGGCCGCCGCCGAATAGCCGCCCGGCGCGGCAGGCCGGTTGGAAGCCGACGGCCGTGCAGCTTGGCCAAGTCCGGCCCGGTCGAGCCGGGGACCTGCGCCAACCGGCCTGCCCTTCCCGGTTCAGGCGAAGGCCTCTTCCCAGCTGCCGCGGGTTGCGGCCTTGGCGTATTCGGTGGCGCGGTTCTCGAAGAAATTGGCGTGCTCGACGCCGTTCAGCATCTCGTCCATCCAGGCGAGCGGGTTTTCCGCAACGCCGAACGCCGCCTCCAGGCCCAGCTGCTCCAGCCGCCGGTCTGCGATGAAGCGGATGTAGGACTTCACCTCCTCCGCCTCCAGGCCTTCCACGCCGCCCATCTCGAAAGCAAGGTCGATGAAGGCGTCCTCATGCTCGATCACCGTTCGGCAGGCGTCTGCGAGGTCCCGGCGGAGCGCATCGGTCCACACTTCGGGATATTCACCGACAAAGGTCCGGAAGAGCCGGATGGCATTCTCGGTATGCAGGGTCTCGTCGCGCGCCGACCATGCCACGATCTGCCCCATCCCCTTCATTTTGCCGAAGCGCGGGAAGTTGAGCAGGATGGCGAAGCTCGCGAAAAGCTGGACCCCCTCGGTGAAGGCGCCGAACACCGCCAGCGTGCGCGCAATGTCTTCCTTCGAGTCCGAGCCGAACTGCTTCATGTAGTCGTATTTGTCGCGCATCGCCTTGTAGTGCATGAAAGCCGAATACTCGACTTCCGGCATGCCGACCGTATCCAGCAAATGGCTGTAGGCGGCGATGTGCACCGTCTCGATATTGGAGAACGCCGCCAGCATCATCTGCACCTCGGTCGGCTCGAAGACGCGGGCGTAATGCTTCATGTAGCAGTTGTTCACCTCGACATCGGCCTGGGTGAAGAAGCGGAAGATCTGGGTGAGCAGGTTCCGTTCGGCCGGGGTGAGGATGCGCCGCCAGTCGGTCACGTCGTCGGAGAGCGGCACTTCCTCCGGCAGCCAGTGGATGCGCTGCTGCGTGAGCCACGCATCGTAAGCCCACGGATAGCGGAAGGGCTTGTAGGTCGGGCTCGGGTCGAGAAGCGGCATGGGCGGCGGCACCGGGTCTGCAGCCGGGCAGTGTATAGCGCAAGGGGCCATCTTGCTATAACGGCGTTACCGAAAGAGGCATCCGCCGGACCCCATGATCCTCCCGATTTCCCTTCTCGACGAAGCGCTTGCCGCCGCCGAAAGCTGGCTCGAAGAGGCGCGCGGCAGCGTTGCGGCGCGCGTGCAGACCGGCGGCAGGACCGACCCCGCCCTGCTGGAACGCGACCAGTTCGCGGCCCACGGCTTCGCCTGGATCGCGACCTATGTGGCGGGCCTGCGCGAAATGCTGGGCTGGGCGCAGCGGCTGGAAGCCGCAGACCGCCTGACAGAGCTTGACCGGCTCGTCCTTCAGGCGGCCTTCGGGGAGTATCTCGCCCAGCTTGCAGGTGGCATTGCCGTCTCGCAGGGGGAAGTGGTGCGGCCGGCCGATCTGGGCCTCGACGGGACCGTCCTTCGCAGCTCCGCCGCCGGACAGGTCGCGGCGGAAGGCAACGGCAATGCCGTGCGCATGGAAATCGCCGCCCTGCTCGCCGACGGCCAGAGACCGTCGGACGGGCTGGAGGACGAGTCGCTGGCCCTGGTGCGGGACCAGTTCCGCCGATTCGCGGACGAACGCATTGTCGGCCCCGCCCATGGCTGGCACAGCCGCGACGAGCTGATTCCCATGGCTGTCATCGGGGATATGGCGGATATGGGCGTGTTCGGCCTCACCGTGCCCGAGGAGTGGGGCGGGCTCGGCATGGGCAAGGTGGCCATGTGCGTAGTCACCGAGGAGTTGTCGCGCGGCTATATCGGCGTCGGTTCGCTCGGCACCCGCTCCGAGATCGCGGCCGAACTGATCCGGCTCGGCGGCACGCAGGAGCAGAAGGAACGCTGGCTCCCCGGCATTGCAAGCGGCGCGGTGCTGCCGACGGCCGTGTTCACCGAACCCGATGTCGGCTCCGACCTCGGCGGCGTGAAGACCCGCGCGGTCCGCAATGGCGAAACCTACCGGATCAGCGGCGCCAAGACCTGGATCACGCATGCGGCGCGCGCCGACCTGATGACCCTGCTCGCTCGGACCGATCCCGGCACGCCCGGCTATCGCGGCCTCTCCATGTTCCTCGCGCCGAAAACGCGCGGAAGCGACGGAGACCCCTTCCCTGCCCCGGGCATCGACGGCGGTGAAATTCCCGTGCTCGGCTATCGCGGCATGAAGGAATACGAGATCGGCTTCGACGGCTTCGAGGTGGATGCGGGGGACCTTCTCGGGCGCGAGGAAGGCCAGGGCTTCAAGCAGTTGATGGCGACCTTCGAAAGCGCGCGCATACAGACCGCGGCACGGTCGGTGGGTGTGGCCGAGCGCGCGATGGAACTTGCGCTCGACTATGCCGCCGGACGCAGGCAATTCGGCAAGGCGATCCTCGGCTTCCCGCGCGTCGCCGGCAAGATCGCCTGGATGGCGGTCGAGACGCAGATCGCCCGCCAGCTCGCTTATTTCGCTGCCCGCGAGAAGGATGGCGGGCGGCGTTGCGACATCGAGGCCGGCATGGCGAAGCTGCTGGCCGCGCGCGCCGCCTGGGCCAATGCCGACAATGCCGTCCAGGTGCATGGCGGCAATGGCTATGCGCAGGAATACGAGGTCGGGCGCATCCTTTGCGACGCCCGCATCCTCAACATCTTCGAGGGCGCGGCAGAGATACAGGCGCATGTCATCGCGCGCGGCCTGCTCGAACGCCGGAACTGAGCCCCGCGGAGCATATTGCATGGCACGGATCGTTATCGTCGGCGCGGGCATAGGCGGCCTTGCCGCTTCCCTCGCCCTGGCGAAGCGCGGCATCGATGCGGTCGTGCTGGAGCAGGCGCCGCGCATCGAAGCGGTAGGCGCCGGCATCCAGCTCAGCCCGAATGCAACCCGTATCCTGCACTGGTTCGGCCTTGAGGAAGAGATGGCCGCCTGGGGCGTCGAGCCGGCCGGGCTCGCCATCCGCAGCCATGAGGGCGAGATGCTGGTGGAGGCCCCGCTCGGCCCGGAAGCCCGCGAGACATTCGGCTATCCCTATTACCACGCGCATCGCGCGGACCTGCTGGACGGGCTGCTCAGGCGCCAGCCGCCGGGACGGGTGCGGCTGGACGCGCAGATCGTCTCGATGGAGGAAGGACGGCTGACGCTTGCCGACGGCGAAACCGTGGAGGCGGATATCGTCATCGGCGCAGACGGCATCCACAGCCCGGTGCGCCGGCATCTCTTCGGCACAGGTAATGCGCGTCACTCGGGCTCGGTGGCGTGGCGCGCGCTGGTCCCGGCCGAGCGGCTCGCCGATCTCGGCATTCCGCGCGAGTCCGGCGTCTGGTGGGGCCCGAACGCCTGCATGGTGCGCTACTGGGTCTCCGCCGGCCGGTTGATGAACTGGATCGCCATCGCGCGCACCGACCGCGAGACGCCGGAATCCTGGTCCCGCCTCGGCCGCGTGGGGGACGCCGCAGAGGCGATGGCGCCCTTCCCGCCCACGGTTACGCGCATGGTGGAACGCACCGGGACCGTGCATGAATGGGCGCTGTTCGACCGGGAGGGCCTGCCGGCCTGGACGCGCGGACGGGTGACGCTGCTGGGAGACGCCGCCCACGCCATGATGCCCTATCACGCGCAGGGCGCCGCCATGAGCCTGGAGGATGCCTGGGTGCTGGCCGGCTGCCTTGCCGAAGACATGGGAGAAGGCGGACTCGCGCGCTATGAGGCGCTCCGCCGCGAGCGCGCCAACCGCGTGCAGGCCTGGTCCCGCGCCGTCGAACGCCACTGCCTGCTCGCGGACCCCGCCGAAGTAGCGGTTCGCAACGCCAAGCTGGCGAAGGACCGCGCAGACTATCGCGGCGGCTTCCCGCCCGGACAGATCTGGCTCTACGGCTACGACGCCGAGGTCGCGCTGTCGGAGGAACCCGCCATTGCCGGTTGATGCAGGCCGGGCGAAGCCTGCCGGACGGATCGGCGGCGCAAATCGGGTGGAAACGCTCGAATGTCTCCGGCATTGTGCAGGATCGGCAGCGTGTCGAGAGGTCTGGGCCTCATGTCCTTCCTGATCCCGGTTTTCCTCGCCGCCGTGGCGCTTGTCCTGTTCACCGGGATCTTCGGGATGATGCGGGGCGGCAGCTTCAACCGGAAATACGGCAACAAGCTGATGCAGCTTCGCGTCGGCCTGCAATTCCTCGCCATTATCCTGATTGCGGCGGCGGCGCTGCTGGCCGGCTCCTGATGGTCCGGCTCACCAGGATATACACGAGAGGCGGAGACAGGGGCGAGACTTCGCTCGGCAACGGCGCGCGCGTCGCCAAGGACAGCCTTCGCGTCGAGGCGTTCGGCGCGGTGGACGAGACCAATGCCTGCATCGGTCTCGCCCGCCTGCACACATCGGGCGAAATGGACGAGATGCTGGCGCGCATCCAGAATGACCTGTTCGACCTGGGCGCCGACCTCTGCACGCCGGAAGGCGGCGAACGGCGCTCCGGGGGGGCCTTGCGCGTCGTCTCGGAACAGGTCCGGAGGCTGGAGGCCGAGATCGACGCGATGGACGCCGCGCTCGCGCCGCTCAACTCCTTCGTGCTGCCCGGCGGGTCGGCGGCGGCGGCGGCCCTGCATCTCGCGCGCACCACAGCCCGGCGGGCGGAGCGCGCCGTGACGGCGCTGGCCCGCGAGGAGCCTGTGGGCGAGGCCGCGCGGCACTATATGAACCGCCTCTCGGACCATCTCTTCGTCGCCGCCCGTCTGGCCAATGACAAGGGCGCCGCCGATATCCTCTGGGTGCCCGGCGCGAACCGGTGAAGCCGCCGTCGGGCGCTCAATTCCCCTGTTTCCTCACCATCACGCGCCTTAGCGCCCTTCTTGCATAGTCCCAGTCGGGGCGGATGGCGAGCGAGCGCTCGTAGTCGGCGAGCGCTTCATCGAGTTGACCCATTTCGGCCTTGAGGTCGCCGCGCACCTTGTAGGCGCGCCAGAGCTCGACCTGGCCGAGCGCGATGCTCTCGTCGAAATCGGCGAGCGCGGCTTCCAGCTTGCCCATACGCCACTTGGCGACGCCGCGATTGTGGAAGGCCTCTCCGTATTCCGGGCGCAGGCTGATCGCCTCGTCGAAATCGGCAATTGCGTTCTCGTAGTCTCCGGTCTCGATCTGTGCCGTGCCGCGCTTGAAGAGCCCCCTTGCGCGGTCCTCCGGTGCCTCGAACAGGCCGCCCTCCAGCGCGCGCGTGCAATGCAGCATGTTCGCCGACGGCGCGCCGCCGCCCGCCATGCAGAGCATCTTGTCCCAGGAGTCGGCCGCCAGCGCCGGCCCCACCGACAGAAGCAGCAACAGCGCGAGTCCGGTCCTAGCGGCCATGACGCATATGCCTCGCAATGATGGTGCGCTGGATCTGGCTGGTGCCGCCGCCGATGGTCGCCTGCATGCCTTCGCGGAAATAGCGCTCCATGTCGGCCTCCGGCGTGGTGCCGATACCGCCCATGATCTGCACACCCTGGCGAGAAACCTCCTGCAGGGTCTCGGACGCAAACAGCTTCGCCATCGCGGCTTCCTTCGGGCATGGATCGCCGCCATTCGCCGCCGCAGCGGCGCGGTAGGTCAAAAGCCGCGCTGCATCGACCCTGGTCTGCATGTCGGCCAGCATATGCCGGATGACCTGGAAATCGAAGATCGGTTGCCCGAACTGCTCGCGCGCGCCGGCGTAGTCGCAGGCATCGTCCACGGCCTGCTGCGCGCAGCCGACATAGCCGGCCGCGATGGATATGCGCTCCAGCTCCAGATGTTCGGTCATGATCTGCCAGCCTTGACCTTCCCCGCCGAGCAGGGCATGGCCGGGCAGGCGCACATCGTCGAAGAAGATCGTGTTGGAGCCTGTGGCCCGGCGGGCGAGCGCCTCGACCTTGTGGACGGTCACGCCCGGCGCATCGTTCGGGACCAGCAGCACCGAGAGGCCGTCATGCCTTTCGGATCCTGCTTCCGTGCGCACCAGCGCGCAGAGTACCGCCCCCTTCGCCCCGCCGCCCGAGTTCCAGAGCTTCTGTCCGTTCACCACCCATTCATCGCCGTCCCGCCGGGCGCGGGTGCGGGCATTGGCGGCGTCGGATCCTGCCTGCGGCTCCGAGAGCGATATGACGAAGCGCATCTCGCCCGCCAGGAACGGCTCGATATAGCGGGCGGCCTGCTCCGGCGTGCCGTGGCGGACGATATTCTGGGCGGTGAACATCGGCACCATCAGCGCCGTGGCGAAATCCGGCCCGTAGCGCGCCAGCCCCTCGCACATCAGCGCATAGGAAAACACGTCGCCGCCCTGCCCGCCCTGATCTTCCGGCACCAGCAGGCCGATCCAGCCCTGGGCAACGATCTTCGCGTAGCCCTCATAGGGATATTCGCGTTTGCGGTCCCTTTCCCGGACATAGTCGCGGCCAATCTCCTCCTCGATGAAGCGGAAGACGGTCTCGCGCCACATCTCCTGTTCGGGGGTCAGGAAATCCATCGGCAGGAGCTCCGGTCAAACCCTAATTGACGACGAGTTCTGTGGAAGCGTGTGTCACCGGCTCATTGCCGGTTTCCGTCACGACGGTCGTAATGCCGGTGGTCGCGGCGAGGCCGGCATCGCTGTCGAAAATGATGATGTGGATGAAGAACACCATGCCGGGCACGGCCAGTGTCGGATTGCCGCGATAGAACATCGGGCTGTCCATCCACACCGGCGCGAAGGTGGCGCCCAGCGAATAGCCGCAGGCGTTCATCCGGTGCCCGGCAAGGCCGTGCGCGTCCAGCACGCGGGCATGGGCGTCGAACACCTCGCCCACCGGCCGGCCGGGCTTCAGCGCTTCCCGGCAGGCGGCCAGCGCCTCGACCGCGGCATTGTGGAGGAAACGCTGACGCTCCGGCGGCGGGCCGATGCGGATCGTTCGCATGAGGCACGCATGGTAATGCCGCCAGGTGCCGGCGAACTCCAGCATCAGCTGGTCGTCCGCATCCAGATGCCGCCTGCCGCTGTAATAGCGGCACATGAGCGCGCCGGGACCTGAGCCGATGACGGTCTCGTTCGCCGGCTCGTCGCCGCCGGCCCGCCAGACCGCGCCCTGCATCGCCGCCAGGATATCGCCTTCGAACGCGCCCGGCCGCGCGAGCCGCACGGCTTCGTCCCAGGCGCGGTCGGCAAGCTCCCCCGCCTTGCGCACATAGCCGAGCTCCGCCGGGCTCTTGACCATGCGCAGCCTGTCCACCAGCCCGGAAGCGTCGCCCAGCTCGACGAAGCCCTCCAGCGCATCGCGAAGCCGGAAGCCGAGGGCCGCCGGAAGCCCGTAGGCGAGCCACTCCACGCCGAGCCGCCCGCCGGCGACACCGAATTCCGCCAGCATCGCCTTCAGGTCCATCTCAGGCCGGGCATCGGCCGAGTCCTCCCAGATGCGGATGTCTTCGAGCACCGAGGTGAACTCTGCCTGGCGAAGGTCCGGCGCGCGGGTCAGCAGCGCCATCCGCCCGTCGGCGCCGAGCCAGAGGCACTGAAAGAAGCAGAAGCCGAACGTGTCGTAGCCGGTCAGGTAGAACATGCTCTCCTGCTTGAAGATCAGCAGGCCGTCGAACCCGGCTGCGGCCGCCGCTTCGGCCGCTGCGCGCTGCCTGGCTGCGAATTCCTTCTCGCTGAAATGGATGTGCATGCCGCGTCTCTCGCTTTCCTCCCCGCCCTCGCGCATCATGGCATGAAGAGCCGCCCCGATGACAAGGCGGGCCGACAGGGGAGCACAGGGACGATGGCGAGCGAACGGGCCGAAACGGTCGCAACCCGGCACATGGCCGTGGCCGGACACCAGCTTGCGGCGAGCGCGGCGTTCTCCGTGCTGGAGGCCGGCGGCAACGCCATCGACGCGGGCGTAGCCGGCGGGCTGGCGCTCGGCATTCTCGAGAGCGACCTCGTCAGTGTCGCGGGCGTCGCGCCGATCATGGTCTATAGCGCCGAAACACAGCAGGTCGTCACCATCTCGGGTCTCGGCTGGTGGCCGAAAGCGGCGGATATCGAGCATTTCCGGCGGGAATATGGCGGCGCGATCCCGAACGGTGTGCTGCGGACGGTCGTGCCGGCTGCTCCGGACGCCTGGATCACGGCGCTGGAGCTCTGGGGCCGGATGAGCTTCGGCGAAGTGGCGAGCGCGGCGATCCGCTACGCCCGCGACGGCTTTCCCATGTATCCGCTGATGGAGCGCATCATCTCGGAGCATGAGGCCGAGTTCCGCGCTGCGCCGGACACCGCCGCGATCTTCCTGCCGGGCGGGCGGCCACCCCGGACCGGCGAGCTTTTCTTCCAGAAGGAAGGGGCGGCCGCGCTGCAATACATGGCCGACGAGGAAGCCGCCGCGGCGCGGCGGGGCGGGCGCAAGGCCGGGCTCGCGGCCGCCCGGGACGCCTTCTACAAGGGCGACATCGCCCGGCGTATCGCCGAGTGGCAGGCTACCGAAGGCGGCTGGATGACGCGCGAGGACCTTGCGTCCTTCCGCGTCGGCATCGAGGAGCCGGTGCGCGGCCGGTTCGGCAATGCGGATGTCTATGCCTGCGGGCCCTGGTGCCAGGGGCCGGCGCTGATCGAGGTACTGAACATCGTCGGCGGCTACGACCTCGGCGCGCTCGGCCACAACAGCGCCGATGCCGTGCATGTCTCGGTCGAGGCGGTGAAGCTTGCCATGGCGGACCGGGATGCGTGGCTCGGAGACCCGCGCTTCGTGGACGTGCCGATCGACACACTCGCATCGGAGGCCTATGCCGCGCTCCGCCGGGCGGAGATCGACATGGGCCGCGCCATGCCCGAAATGCCACCGCCCGGCGATGCCGGCTCGCGCCGCAGCGTCCCTGCTGCGCCGGTGCCGACGCGGGAGCCCGAAGTCGCACCACTGGACACCTCCTATGTCTGCGTCGTGGACGAGGAGGGCAATGTGTTCTCCGCCACGCCGTCCGACGGCTCCTATGGCGGCACGGTGGCGCCGGGTGTCGGTCTCGCGATCTCCTCGCGCGGCTGCCAGTCCTGGACAGACCCGGCGCATGCCTCCGCGCTCGCGCCCGGCAAGCGCCCGCGTCTCACGCCGAACCCGGCGCTGGCCGTGCTGGACGGAGGAACGCGCTTCGTGCCCTTCGGCACGCCCGGCGGCGACGTCCAGACGCAGGCGATGTCGCAGTGCCTGATGAACCTCGCGGTCCACGGCATGTCCGCTCAGGAAGCCGTCTCCGCGCCCCGCTATGCCAGCTACAGCTTCCCGTCGTCCTTCGAGCCGCATGCCTACTATCCGGGGTTGCTGAAGCTGGAAGGCGCCATCGCGGACGAGGCCGGCGACGAGCTTGCGCGGCGCGGCCACGAGATCGAACGGTGGCCGGAGCGCATCTGGCTTGCGGGCTCGGTCTGCATGATCGATGCCGACAGCGAGCGCGGCGTGATGACCGGCGGCGCCGACCCCCGCCGCATGGCCTGCGCCGTCGGCGCGTGACCGGCGCGAACGGACACCGGGCCACACCAATCCTGAACCGGCGAGCGACATCATGGCCTTAGCAACGCGGCAAGGCGCCAACGCGCCGCGCATCAACCTCTACAGCGACACACAAACCCTGCCGACGCCGGAAATGCGCCAGGCGATGGCTGAAGCGCCGGTGGGCGATGAACAGTCCTTCGCCGACCCGAGCGTCAATGCGCTTTGCGAACGGGTGGCGGCGCTGCTCGGCAAGGAAGCAGCCGTGTTCCTTCCTTCGGGCACGATGTGCAACGAGATTTCCATCCGGGTCCATTGCCGGCCCGGTGACGAGGTGATCGGGGAGGCGTCCTGCCACATCCTGAACTTCGAAGGCGGCGGGCCGGCGGCGCTTTCCGGCGTGCAGATCGCACCGATAGCGGGCGAGCGCGGCATCTACACGGCGGAGCAGGCCGAAGCCGCAATCCGTCCGGAGCACCGCTACGCGCCCCGGTCCGCGCTGCTGGAGGTCGAGAACACCGCCAATATGGGCGGCGGCTCCGTCTGGCCGCTCGAGGCCGTGCAGGCGGTGACGGATGTCGCCCGCGCGCACGGCCTCGCGACCCATCTGGACGGGGCGCGGCTGCCGAATGCGGTCGTGGCCTCCGGCACCGCCGCCGCCGACTATGCCGCCTGCTTCGACAGCGCATGGATCGACCTCAGCAAGGGACTCGGTTGCCCTGTGGGCGCGGTGCTCGCCGGCTCGACCGCCTTCATCGACGAGGTCTGGCGCTGGAAGCAGCGCATGGGCGGTGCCATGCGGCAGGCCGGAATCATCGCCGCCGCCGGCCTGCATGCGCTCGACCGGCACTGGGACCGGCTGGCCGAGGACCACGCCAATGCCGCCCTGCTGGCCGATGCGCTTGCCCGGATAGACGGGGTCTCGGTCGAGCCCTGCGAGACCAACATCCTGTTCTTCGACGTGGGCGGCACCGGGCGGACCGCCGCCGACATTGCCGAGCGCGCAGGCGCGGCGGGCCTGCGTATCGGCGCGATGGGGCCGACGCGGATGCGCGCCGTGACTCATCTGGACGTGGGCCGCGTGGATTGCGAGGAAGCCGCGCGCATTCTCGCCGAGGCGGCGGCGTGAGCTTCGACGCTGACGCCTTCAAGGCGTTCGAGCGCGCGGGCTGGAACCGGCAGGCCGCCGGCTACCGGGCCGTTTCCTGGGACTCGACGCGCCTCGGCCTCGGGCCTGTGCTCGACGCCGCCGGCGTCAAGGCCGGCATGGATGTATTGGACGTGGCGACGGGCCCCGGATACGGCGCGGCGCTGGCCGCCGGGAGCGGCGCGCGGGCAACCGGCGTGGATTTCGCCGCTGCCATGGTGGAAGAGGCGCAGCGCAACTTCCCCGAGGCGGCGTTCCGGGAGGGCGACGCCGAGGCCCTGCCCTTCGCGGATGGGAGTTTCGATGCCGTCACCTGCTCCTTCGGCATGCTGCATTTCGCCCGGCCGGAGCGCGCTGTCGCGGAGGCGTTCCGGGTGTTGCGGCCGGGCGGGCGCCACGCCTTTTCCGCCTGGTGCACGGCGGACCGGGTGGCGCATTTCGGCATGTTCCGCCGCGCGGTCTCGGCTCATGGAGATCTTCATGCCGGCGGCATTCCCGAGGGACCTGAAATGTTCCGTTTCGCCGACCCCGGGGAATGCGCCCGCGTTCTGGAAGCGGCGGGCTTCCAGGAGACGAAGGTGGAGGAAATCGCCATCCGCCGCCGCGTTTCGCCCGAAGCGCTGGTCGAGGGACTGCGGCACGCCACGGTGCGCTCCCGCGCGCTGCTCGACGCGCAGACGCCCGAGGCCCGCGCCGCCATAGAGGCCTCCGTGCTGGCGGAAGCCCGCGTCATGGCCGGCCCCGACGGCATACTCGACCTCTCCCTCCCCGCCGTCCTCGCCTCGGGCACCAAGGAGTGAGAACCCGGATGCGGTACACCATCGTCATCGAGAAGGCGCCGGCCAATTATGCCGCCTTTGTCCCCGATTTGCCGGGCTGCGTTGCGACTGCACCCACGAGGCAAGAAGCGATAGCGGAAATACGCCAGGCGATCGCATTCCATATCCAGAGCCTGCGGGAACATGGAGAGCCGGTGCCGGAGCCCCACTGTACCGCGACAGTCGTTGATGTCGCGGCTGTCGCCTGACCGCTCCAGACCCGCCTTGGGGACATACGTCCCGAGGAAGCCGTGGCCAGTTCGATACTCTATATCCACACCGTCCTCGTCCTCGTCGTCGTGCTGCTTCTGCCCGCCCCGGCATTGCAGGCGGAGACGGAACCCTGCCCGCCCGGTTTCGAGCACTACGCGGAGTACCGGATGTTCTTCGGGCGCGGCAAGCCGGGAGGCGGGACCGTATCTGACGGCGAATGGAGGGATTTCCTCGCCGCCGAGGTCACGCCGCGCTTTCCGGACGGCCTGACCGTCGTCGATGCTGGCGGGCAGTGGCGCGACAGCAAGGGCGCCGTCGGCCGCGAGGGAGCCAAGCTGCTGCTCGTCCTCGCCGAGCCCGGCCCCGACGCCGTGCGGCGCACGGAGGAGATTGCCGAAGCCTACAAGCGCGCCTTCGACCAGCAGTCCGTGCTGCGCGCCGTCGAGACGGTTTGCGCCGCGTTCTAGGGGGCGGTTCGCTTCGGCCGGGCCGACGGTCGTCCGGGGAACGCCGTCCGTTCTGGGCTCCCGCCGGGGGCAGTGCAACCGAAACCCCCGAGACTTGTCATGTTTTGTCATGCGGGGCCGGCGGGACCTCGTGCGATGTGTCAT
>JAPOZD010000429.1 GCA_026706245.1 Alphaproteobacteria bacterium | reverse complement strand
AGAAGTCTGCCCTGGATACGGAATTCAGGCAACAGCTTCTTGCGGACCCGAAGACTGCCATCAGCCAGGAATTGGGTATCACGATCCCCGATTCGATGACCATCAAGGTGCATGAGAGCGACATGCAGACGGTGCATCTTGCGCTGCCGCCGGACCCGAACATTACCGAGGAGCAGCTGGAAGCCATCTCGGCCGGCCTCTGCTGCTGCTGGTAAGCTCGATAGCCGGCCACCGGCCGGAAGAGAGCCCGGGCGCGCGTCTCCGGGATGGGCCCCCGGGGCTTCCGGTCGGCGCGCGCCGACCGGAGTCTCTTGCGGCCCCATGGACTTGACCGTTCCCGGTCCCGATTGCATATGATTTCCTAATCTTCGCTAAAACCGGAGAAGTTTTTTCCTTGTCCTGCCCGATCTCTGTCGAGGAGGCTACGCGCGGTTGTGTTCAATAATCCATTTAGCTCATTTCACGACACGGTTGCCGAAGCGAAGGAAGAGCGTGAACAACTCGACCGGCTGCTCACGATTTCCACGCCGCGCGAGCGCCTGCTTGTCGCCCTCATTGCCTTGCTGCTGTTTCTCCTCGCGGCGTGGCTGCTGTTCGGCAATGTAGCCCGCAGCCTTGCGTTGGACGGCTTGCTGGTCGAGGCCGGAGAAACCTTGCCCGAAGGCCGCCGGACGGTGCAGGCGCTCGTCTGGGTCGGAAGCGATGCCGCGCCGCGTATCGAGGCCGGGATGCCGGCGGCGTTGGAACTGGCCTTGGCGGATGGAGACTCGGATATAATTGAGGGCCGGATCGCAGCAATTGCCGCTGTGCCCTTGTCGGAAGGACTGGCGGCATTGTCAGCCAGGGTGCCGGTGGCCGTGTACCGCGTGGATATCGCGCTCGACGAAAGCCTCGATCCTGCTTCGCTTGCAGGCAGGAATTGTCGGATTGTTATTGAACTCGGCAGCCAGTCTCTGGTCTCTCTTATGAGAACGGGGCAGTCATAGGATGCTGTCGCGCGCCTCAAAAGGGGCTGACGACAAGGCCGCATCGGATGTCCTTCAACAAAGGATAACCACGCCGATTCTGTTGCAGATGCATGCATCGGAATGCGGCGCCGCCTGCCTCGGCAGCATACTGGCCTATTTCGGGCGCTGGGTGCCGCTGACGGAATTGCGGGAAAAATGCGAGGTGAGCCGGGACGGCAGCAGCGCTGCCAGCATCCTGCGCGCCGCCCGGCACTACGGTCTCGAATGCAGCGGGCTCAGCCTGCGCGCCGCCCAACTGCAAAAGCTGCAATTGCCGTTGATTCTGTTCTGGCAATTCAGCCATTTCGTTGTCCTCGAAGGGTCCGACAGCAACAATTTCTACCTCAATGACCCGGCCACGGGCCGGCGCCGGCTTTCCGCCAAGGAGTTCAACAGGGGCTACAGCGGCATTGCGCTGCGCTTCAAGCGCGGCGTCGATTTCAGCCCGGGAGGCGAGCAGCCCAGCCTGTTCCGGCAACTGGGCGCCATGCTCGCCGGATCCCGCGGCGTGCTTGCCTGGGTGATCGCCTGCGGACTCATGTTGACCCTGCTGGCGCTTGTCGTGCCCGCGTCTCTCAGCGTCTTCGTGGACGATGTTCTGAAGAACCACGGACCCTGGGGCGGACTGGTGGCGGCCCTGCTCGGCGGCGGCGTGCTGGTATATGTCCTGGCCCTGCTCAAGCACCGATTCCTGAAGCGGCTCGCGGTCCGGATTTCGGTGGTCGGCTACAATCGGGGCGTGTCGCGGCTGCTGCGGCTGCCGGTCGAGTTTTTCGAGCACCGGCTGGTGGGCGATTTGACCGACCGCGTCTCGTCCATCGACAGAATCGCGAAGAATCTGACAGACCGGTTTCTCGTGCTCATTGTCGAAATGGCGATGAGCGCAGTGCTGCTCGCCGCCATGCTGGCCTATGACTTCCGGCTCGCGCTGATCGTGTTGCTGCTGGCCGTTCTGCACGGGTTGCTGGCCCGTTTTTTCAATGCCGCCCGGGCGGTTCAGAGCCAGGCGATGAGGCGCGAGCAGGGATTGCTGATCGGGTTCGGCATGCAGATGTTGAGTCATGCGGACAACCTGCGCATGACGGGCGCGGACGACCGCTTCTTTTCGCGCTGGAGCGGCCAGCAGGCGCGGGAATTGCGTGCGCGCCAGCTCTATTCCGAGCTGGGCTCCGTCAACACCGCGCTTCCGGTCCTGGTCGCCGCGCTTCGCAGTGCGGCGATCCTGGGAGTCGGGGGAAGTCTGGTCCTGTCCGGAGACATGACCCTGGGGACGCTGGCCGGGTTCTATATTCTGGCGGAGATGTTTCTGGCGCCTGTCGGCCGCTTTCTGGAATTCGCCGACAAGCGCCAGGCGCTCGAAACCGACCTGCAGCGGCTCGAGGACATTTCGAAAACCGCCGAAGACCCGGTTTTCAGCCGCCGAAATCCGCAGTCGGACTCAATCGCTACATTCAACGGCCGGCTCCAGCTGGCCGGCCGGCTCGAACTTAAAGGCGTCACCTTCGGCTTCAACAAGAGCCGCCCGCCGCTGATAAAGGACTTCAACCTCGCGATCGAGCCGGGGCAGCGGGTTGCCGTGGTCGGTCCGAGCGGCTCCGGCAAGTCTACCGTGGCGCGCCTGGTTGCCGGCGTCTATCAGCCCTGGTCGGGCGAGATCCTGTTCGACGGCCGTTTTCGGGATGAGATTCCCGAGGAAGTGCTGCGGCAGTCGATTTCCATGGTGGACCAGGAGGTCGTTCTGTTTTCCGCGTCGCTGCGCGACAACATCACCTTGTGGCACCCGGCCATTCCGGACGAAGCCGTCTTCGCCGCGACGCGGGACGCCTGTATCCATGATGAAATCCTGCTGCGGCCGCAGGGATATTCGACCCTCATCGAGGAGGGCGGCGCGAATTTCAGCGGCGGCCAGCGGCAGCGGCTGGAAATCGCCCGCGCGCTGGTGG
>JAPOZD010000015.1 GCA_026706245.1 Alphaproteobacteria bacterium | reverse complement strand
CAGCACCGCCCGGCGCGGCTCCGGCAGCGGCCCCGCCAGCGCCGCGAGCGCCCGGCCCGCTTCCGGCCCGGAGAGGCGCAGCACGGCGATGCCGGCGCGGCCGGGCGCCGTCGCCTCGGCGAAGATCGTGTCCGGCAGGTCCCTCAGGCGTCGGGGTCGAGCATGAGCCGGGAGACCCGGCCGCCGCCCTTCAGGTGGGTTTCGAGAATCTCGTCGATATCCGCCTCGTTCTCATAGCGGTACCAGGTGCCCTCGGGATAGATGACCATGGTCGGCCCGAGCTCGCAGCGGTCGAGGCAGCCGGCAATGTTGATCCGCGTATTCGGCAGCGACCGGGCGCGCGCCTTCATGTAGGCGCGCAGCTTCTCCGAGCCCTTCTCGCTGCAGCAGCCGCGCGGATGGCCGGGCGGACGGGTATTGGTGCAACAGAACACATGCGCGTCGTAATAGAGCGCGTCCGCCATGATTTCCTTCCTCGCGTCCGGGAGGGCGCCAGTTTACCCTCGCTGCCCATGAGCGAAAACCTGCTTGGCCGCGAGACCAGCCCCTACCTGCTGCAACATGCCGAAAACCCGGTCCACTGGCGGCCCTGGGGGGCCGACGCGTTCGAGGAGGCGCGCCGCACCGGCAGGCCGGTGCTGCTCTCGGTCGGCTACGCCGCCTGCCACTGGTGCCATGTCATGGCGCATGAAAGCTTCGAGAACGAGGCCATTGCCGGGCTGATGAACGAGCTGTTCGTCAATGTGAAGGTGGACCGCGAGGAGCGCCCGGACGTGGACGCCGTCTATCAGCATGCGCTCCAGGGCATGGGCGAGCAGGGCGGCTGGCCGCTCACCATGTTCCTCAACGCCGAGGGCGAGCCCTTCTGGGGCGGCACCTATTTCCCGCCCGAGCCGCGCTGGGGCCGCGCCGGCTTCCCGCAATTGCTGCGCTCGCTTTCGGAGGCATGGAGCAGACAGCCGGACGCCCTGGCGGAGAATATCGCGCGCCTCAGGAAGGCCGCCGAAAGGCTGGCCGAGCCCGCCGCCGGGCCTGGCATCGACGCAGAGACGGATGCGCTGATCGCCATGCGGCTCGCCCGCGCCGTGGACCCGTTCTTCGGCGGCATAGACGGCGCGCCGAAGTTCCCGCAGACGGGCATCTTCACCCATCTCTGGCGGGTCCGGCGCCGGGACGGCGGCAAGGTCTATCGCAACCAGGTGCTGAACACGCTGACCCATATGTGCGAGGGCGGCATTTACGACCATCTGGGCGGCGGCTTCGCGCGCTATTCCACCGACGAGCGGTGGCTCGCGCCGCATTTCGAGAAGATGCTCTACGACAACGCCCAGCTCGTCGAATTGCTCACCCTCGTCTGGCAGGAGACGCGCACGCCGCTCTTCGAGCAGCGGGTGCGGGAGACGGTCGGCTGGCTGGAGCGGGAGATGATGGCGGCGGCCGCCGAAGACGGCACGGCCGGCTTCGCCGCAGCGCTCGACGCCGACAGCGAGGGCGAGGAAGGCCGCTTCTATGTCTGGAGCCGGGCCGAGGTTGAGGCGGTGCTGGGCGGCAGGGCGGCCGGCTTCTGCGAGGTCTATGACGTGACGGCGGGCGGCAATTGGGAAGGCCGCACGATCCTGAACCGCCTGCATTCGATGGATGTGCCCGACGATCCGGTGCTGGCGGAGGCGCGCACAGCGCTCCTCACCGAGCGCGAAAGGCGCGAGCGGCCGCTGCGCGACGACAAGGTTCTGGCGGACTGGAACGGCCTGATGATCGCCGCGCTTGCCCGCGCGGGCGCCGCTTTCGACGAGCCGGCATGGACGCGGATGGCCGAGCGCGCCTTCGCCTTCGTCGAGACGCACATGACCGCGCCGGACGGGCGGCTCCGGCACAGCTGGCGGCTCGGCCGCGCCCGCCATCCGGCAAGCCTCGACGACTATGCCGCGATAATGCGCGCCGCGCTGATGCTGGAGGAGGCAACCGGCAACCGGCGCTACCGCGAGCGGACGCTCGGCTGGCTGGAGATCGTCGAACGCCATTACGGCGACGGGACGGGCGGCTGGTTCTTCGCCGCCGACGACACGGAGCAGTTAATCGTGCGCGCCAGGACCGCCGCCGACAATCCGACTCCCTCCGGCAACGGCATGATGGTGGACGTGCTGGCGCGGCTCTGGTGGCTGACGGGCGAGGCGCGCTACCGCCGGCGCGCCGAAGCGGCGGTGGCGGCCTTCGCCGGCGAGACGGCGCGCAACATCTTCCCGCTGTCCACGCTGCTGAACGCCAACGCGCTGCTGCAGGAGGCGGTGCAGGTGGTGCTGGCAGGCGACGACGGGCAGCTGCGCCGGGCGGTCGAGCGGGTCTCGCTGCCGAGCCGCGTGCTCGCGCTCATCGGCGCCGCCGAAACCCTGCCGGACGGCCATCCCGCCGCGGGCAAGACGGCCGTGGAGGGACGCCCGACGGCCTATGTCTGCCGGGGCCCGGTCTGCTCGCTTCCCGTGACCGACCCGGACGAGCTGGAGGCGCTGCTCGGCCAAGGCTGACGCGCACACCCAAGAGGAGGAGACCATGCACGACCTGTTGCTGAAGGGCGGACGGGTGATCGATCCCGGCGGCGGCGTGGACCGCGTGGCCGACGTCGCTTTCGCCGAAGGCCGGGTTGCGGAGATCGGGCCCGACCTCCCGGCGGAGGAAGCCCGCGACGTGCGCGATGTGGGCGGCCTCATCGTCACGCCCGGCCTCATCGACCTGCACACGCATGTCTATTGGGGCGGCACGTCCATCGGCGTCGATCCGGAGGCGATCGCCAGGCAGGGCGTGACGACGACGCTGGTGGATGCCGGGACCGCCGGGCCGGCCAATCTGGAGGGCTTCCGGCGCCATGTGATTGAGCCTGCAAGGCCGCGCGTGCTGCCGTTCCTGAACGTCTCCTTCCCGGGAATCTTCGCCTTCAGCGAAGCCGTGATGGTCGGGGAATG
>JAPOZD010000097.1 GCA_026706245.1 Alphaproteobacteria bacterium | reverse complement strand
TTCCGTGAGGATACTTTCGGCGACAGTCGATCCCGTGTAGCGTTGATGAAGCCGGAGGAAAAGCGCTACCAGACGCTGCGCGGCAATGAAGGCTGGCACACGGACAGCTCCTACATGCCGCTTGCCGCCAAGGCCTCCGCGCTTGCGGCGGAGATAACGCCCTCGAAGGGCGGCGAAACCGAACTGGCCGATATGCGCGACGCCTACGACAGGCTGGACGACGATACAAAGGAGCGCATCACCGGCCTCTCCGCCTACCACTCGCTTTACGCTTCGCAGGCGAAGGCGGGCTTCAACTTCAGGACCGGGGAAGGCTACGGCTACCACACGAAGGGGGCGCCGCTCAGGCCGCTGGTCAAGACCCATCCGGTGACCGGGCGAAAGTCGCTGTTCATCGGGCGTCACGCCTTCCGGATTCCGGGCATGGCGGACGAGGACGCCCAGGCGCTGCTCGACGAATTGCTGGACCATGCCTGCCGGGCGCCGCGCGTCTATTCGCATTCCTGGGAGCCCGGCGACCTGATGATCTGGGACAATCGCTGCATCCTGCACCGCGCCATGCCTTACGACTATGGCGAGCCCCGCGTGCTGCGCCATGTCCGGGTTGCCGGCGACCCGGCAAGCGAGCTGGTCGAGACCGGACAGGACGAACGCGCCGACGCCTTCGAGCCGGCGGCGGCCAACCGCTGACATGACCGCGCTCGCCCTCTATGAGGCCCCGCCGGTCGACTACGGCGCCGCCGAGGCGGAAATGATGCGCTACCGCGAGGCCGGGACGAAGCGGGCGCTGGCCTTCGACAACCGCGGGCCGCTCCGCTTCGGCCCGGACGGCGCGCTCGAGCCTGCCATCCTGGAGTCCTATTGGCGCCATGGCTTCTATGTCTTCGAGCAGGTTCTGGATCCTGAAGAACTGGCCGACATCGAGCATGACCTCGCCGACCTGCTGGACCGCGCGCCGACCTCTCCGGGCGCGGAGACGGACAAGCACGGACAACCCGCTTTCGACCACGGCAGAAAGGGGCGCGGCCTCGGGTGGGTGAAACCGCTGTCCGACCCGGTGGGCGGCACCGACTACGCCCACGGCCGCCATCCGGCGAAAATGTTGGAACCCGAGGCGCCGGACGGCGCTCCGTCCCATGTGCTGCAGCTCATCCACGGCTCCCTGCAATACTCGGAAGCCTGCCTGCGCCTCTACGGACACCCCGGGCTGCTGAAGGTCGCGGAGGCCGTCAACGGAAGCGACTTCACCCCGTTCAACGAGGCGGTTTGGATCAAGCATCCGCGCCTCGGCGGCTCCGTCGCCTGGCACCAGGACGGCTGGACCCACTGGGACAGCCCGGAACTGGACGAAGGCAGCCACGGCTTCAACTTCATGGCGCAGCTCTACGGTTGCGACGCTGTGAACGGCCTCTGGGTGGTGCCGGGATCGCACCGGGGCGCCAGGGCGGACATCAAGGCGATGGTGGCAGCTGCGGGCTCGGACCGGCTGCCGGAGGCCGTGCCGCTGATCTGCGCGCCGGGTGACGTGGCGATCGTGAACCGGCAGGCGCTCCACGGCTCGTTCGCCAACACCGGCTCGAAGCCGCGCGTCACCCTCAATATGGGCTTCCACCGCCGGCGGTTCGTGCTGGATGTGAAGACCGGCGGCGTTCACAACCCGGTCTCTGTTTACGATGCCGACTATATCCGGCGCCGCGCGCGGCTCATCCTCTACGCCATCGACGCGCGCCGCCAGCGCTGGCCGGACGAGGAGCCCTATCGCTATGAGCCTCTCGCCGACGAGGCCGGCAACTATCGTTGGACGCCGGCGGCGAAAGAGGACATTCGCGACTACAATCTGGAGGACATCGGGATCTAGGACCCCGATTGCGAGGCGAAGGAGGCGCGTCATGGAACTGACGGAGCGGCAGGTCGAACGGTTTCAACGGGACGGCTTTCTGATTTTCCCGGCGCTGTTCTCGGCCGAAGAGGTCGAGCGGCTCCGCGAGGAAGCGGAGCGGGTTGCGGGACTCGACGCCGAATGCGTGTTCCGCGAAGGGTCGGGCGGCGTGCCGAAGGCAATGTTCCGCCTCCATGCGGAGGACGGTCCGACCGCCTCGCCCGCCTACCGCGCCGCCGCCCATGCGCCCCGCATCCTGCGCCCGGCCCAGCAGGCGCTCGGCACGGACGAAGTCTATATCCACCACTGCAAGGTCAACATGAAGGCGGCCATCGAGGGCAGCGCCTGGCCCTGGCACCAGGACTTCGGCACCTGGCATCTGGACGGCATCGACCGGCCGTCCATGGCGACCTTCCTGATCATGCTGGACGAGGCGACGGAGATGAACGGCTGCCTCTATTTCCTGCCCGGCAGCCACCGCGACGGGCGCGTCGATCCCTATTTCGACAGTTCCACGGCCTACAGCCTCTGGGCGTCGAAACCGGAAACCATGAAGGCCGCGATGAAGGCCCTGCCCGAGCCCGTCGCGGTGACGGGCCCGCCCGGCACCGCCGCGCTGTTCCACTGCAACCTGCTGCACGCCTCCGGCCACAACCTCTCGGCGACGGACCGCTGGCACGCCTATTTCTGCTTCAACGCCTGCGCCAACCGGCCCCGCGACGTCGAGGACCCGCGCCCGGACTATGTGCGCTCGACGGACTGGCGCCCGATGGTCCAGGGAGCCGACGCCATTCCCTGAGCGCCGGCTCCGCGACTGACCCATATCCCCGGAGTCTGGAAGGAGGCCGGGAGCTGGCTCCCGGCTCTCCGGTTCCGTCCGAAAGGGGGGCGATAGGTCCCGGTCAGATCGGGTCCCAGTTGAAGACGTCGCCCGAGCGTTCATTGGGCGTGAAGGCAGCCTTCAGGGCCGGCATGGCGTGTTCGTGGATGGCGGCCGGAGACCAGCCCTCGCTGCGATGCACGGCCCGCACGGGGGGGTTCTGGTTGAACAGGATCTGTTCGTTCATGCGCCTGCCGCGGAC
>JAPOZD010000189.1 GCA_026706245.1 Alphaproteobacteria bacterium | reverse complement strand
GACCGTCGGCGGCTACACGATGGCGAGCCGGGTGCTGGGCTTCGCGCGCGACCTGGTCTTCGCCGCGCTGCGGGGTGCCGGGCCGATAGCCGACGCCTTCCTCGTCGCCTTCCGCCTGCCCAACCTGTTCCGCCGGCTGTTCGCGGAAGGCGCTTTCGCGGCGGCCTTCGTGCCGATGTTCTCCGGCCGGCTTCAGCAGGACGGGCGCAAGGCGGCGCTCGCCTTCGGCGAGGAAGTGCTGGCGGTGCTGTTCGCCGCGCTGCTCGTGTTCACCGCGCTCGCCGAAGCCTTCATGCCGATACTGGTCGCGATCCTGGCGCCGGGCTTCCTCGACCAGCCGGAGCGCTTCGGCCCGGCCGTGCTCTTCTCGCGTCTCACTTTCCCCTATCTCATGTGCATGGCGCTGCTGGCCTTCTTCGCCGGCATATTGAACAGCTTCTACCGTTTCGCGGTTCCGTCGGCCGCGCCGATCCTGCTGAATGTCGTGCTGATCGCGGCGCTGGCCGTCTCCGCGCTCTGGACCGGCGCGCCGGGGCTGGCGCTCTCCATCGGCGTCTGCCTCGCGGGCTTCGGGCAACTGGCGCTGATCCTCTGGGACATGCGCCGGGCGCGGCTCAGGCTCCGGCTGCGCCGGCCCCGGCTCACGCGCGGCGTCCGCCGGCTGCTGCGCCAGCTGGTTCCGGGCACGCTGTCGGCGGGCGCGCTCCAGATCAACCTGCTGATCGGCACGATGATCGCCTCGCTGCTGCCGACCGGGGCCGTCGCCTGGCTGCACTATGCGGACCGCATCTACCAGCTGCCGCTCGGCGTGGTCGGCATCGCGCTCGGCACGGCGCTGCTGCCGCGCCTCGCCCGCACGCTGGAGGCGGGCGACGAGAGCGGCGCATCCGACGAGATGAACCGCGCCATCGAAATCGCCATGCTGCTCGCCCTGCCGGCCGCGGCCGCGCTCATCGCCATGCCGGAGGCGGTGGCGGGCGTGCTGTTCGAGCGCGGCGCCTTCACGGCGGCGGACACGCAGGCGACGGCCGCGGCCATCGCCGCCTTCGCCGCCGGACTCCCGGCCTTCGTGCTGGTGCGGGTGCTGCAGCCGGGCTTCTTCGCGCGCGGCGACATGCGCACCCCTTTCCGTATCACGGTTGTCGTCGTGGTGCTCAACACGGGCCTCAGCCTGGCGCTCTACCGCGTCATCGGCCATGTCGGCATCGCCGCGGCGACGAGCGCGGCCGCCTGGGCGAACACGGGCCTGCTCTGGGCGATGCTGCGCCGCTGCGGCCATTGCGAGGCGGACCGGCGGCTCCTTGCCCGCCTGCCGCGCGCGGCCGCCGCCGCCCTCGTCATGGCGGCGGCGCTTCTCGGCGGGCTCGAAGCGCTCGCCCCCTGGCTGGCAGGCGGCGAGGCCCTGCGCATCGCGGCGCTCGCGCTGCTCTGCATCGGCGGCTTCGCGGTGTTCGCACTCGCCGCGCTCGGCCTCGGCGCGGTCCGCCCGGCGGAAGTGAGGCGCCTGCTGGCTTCGCGCAGGGCCGCGACGGACGATTGAGGCCGGAGCGGGCAGCGGAACCGTCAGCCCTCCGGCATCCCCTCCATGAACTCCGCCTCGCTGCGATGGCATTCGATGGCGTGCCGCCCGCCGAGATTCCGGACGGGCGGCGTTTCGCGGTCGCAGGTGCCCTCGATGGCGATCGGGCAGCGGTCGAAGAAGGGGCAGCCCGTATCCGTCATCGTGACGACGCGGTCGATTCCCGCCTGCGCCTCCTGGCTCTCCATCGTTTCTTCCAGCCAGCCGATGCGCAGTTCCGGGACCGAGGCTATCAGCAGCCGGGTATAGGGGTGGTAGGGGGGCGAGAGCACGCGGTCGGTCGGCCCCTGCTCCACCACCCGTCCGGCATAGAGCACGACGATGTCGTCAGCGAAGGACGCGACCGTGGACAGGTCGTGGCTGATGAAGACGAAGGACACACCGCTCTGGCGCCGGAGCCGCTTGAGGAGCTCGATGACATTGGCGCCGACTATGGTGTCGAGCGCGGAAATCACCTCGTCGCAGAGCAGCACTACGGACGACACCGCCAGCGCACGGGCGAGGTTGACCCGCTGCTTCTGCCCGCCGGAAAGCTCCTCGGGATAGCGCCCGGCAAACTCCGGCGGAAGCTCCACCATCTGCAGCAGATCGCCGACACGCCGGCGCCGCTCCTTCCCGCGGAGGCCGAAATAGAATTCGAGCGGGCGGCCGAGAATGCTGCCGATCCTCTGGCGCGGATTGAGCGCGACATCGGCCATCTGGAACACGAACTGGATCTTCTGGAGCTCGCTGCGCTCGCGCTGCTGGAGGCCCGGCCGCAGCGGTTCGCCGTCCAGCAATATCTCGCCTTCGACGGCGGGCAGCAGGCCGGACACGACCCGTGCGAGGGTGGACTTGCCGCAGCCCGACTCGCCGATGATCCCGACCGTGTGGCCCCGCTGCACGGTCAGGTTTACATCGCGCAGCACCTTGACGGTCACGGAGCCGTCCATGCGCCGGCCGTAGCCCGCATTGACGCCCTTCACCTCGATGGCGGGGCTGTCACGCAAATACTCCGCCAGCGCCTCGTCGCCCTGGCCCGCGGCCGGGGGCGGTCGCACGGCCGCCATCAGCCGGCGCGTATAGTCGTGCGCCGGGCGGTTGATGACCTGGTCGGCGCCCCCGTGCTCCAGGATGTCGCCCGCATAGAGGACGACGATGCGGTCCGCGATCTGGGCGACGACGGAGAGGTCGTGGGTGACGTAAAGCGCCGCCGCCCCTTCGCGCTTGATGACCAACTTGAACGCCTTCAGCACCTCGATCTGGGTCGTGACATCGAGGGCGGTGGTCGGCTCGTCCAGGATCAGAAGGTCGGGCCTGCCGCAAAGCGCCATGGCCGCCATGAGCCGCTGCAGCTGCCCGCCGGACACTTGGTGGGGATAACGCCTGCCGAGGCGGTCCGGG
>JAPOZD010000238.1 GCA_026706245.1 Alphaproteobacteria bacterium | reverse complement strand
CAAATCCCCCGCCCCGTGAATCCCCTTCGATTCAATCAGGTCAGATCATGCTCTAAACTCCTCGTCATGATCGAGCGCGACCTCGCCCCCAGGCTGGCGAGGGCGGCACGGCAGTGGCCGTCCGTCACGCTGACCGGCCCCCGGCAGAGCGGCAAGACGACCCTCTGCCGCGCCCTGTTCCCGCAGCATCCCTACGAGACGCTCGAAGCGCCGGACGTGCGCGCCTTCGCCGTCGAGGACCCGCGCGCCTTCCTGGCCCGTTTCCCCGAGGGCGCCGTGCTCGACGAAATCCAGAGGGCGCCGGACCTGCTCTCCTACCTCCAGGGCGTCATCGATGCCGACCCGGCGCCGGGGCGCTGGATACTCACGGGCTCCCAGAACCTTGCCCTGCTCGAAACGGTCTCCCAGTCGCTGGCCGGAAGAACGGCGGTTTACAACCTGCTGCCGCTGACCCGGAGCGAGACGGTCCGCTTCCCCCGGCATCCGCAGACGCTCGACGAGGTCCTGTTCGCCGGGTCGTATCCGCGCATTTTCGACGCGGGGATCGACCCCGGCGACTGGTTCCGCTCCTATGTCGCCGCCTATATCGAACGCGATGTGCGCACGATCGCCAATGTGGGCGATCTCGCGGCGTTCCAGCGCTTCACCGCCCTTTGCGCCGGCCGGACGGCGCAACTGCTCAACTACTCGGCGCTGGCGGGCGATTGCGGCGTCTCGCAGCCGACCGCGAAAGCCTGGCTCGGCATCCTCGAAACAAGTTTCCTCGCCTTCCGCCTGCCGGCGTTCCACGCCAATATCCGCAAACGCCTCGTGAAGATGCCGAAGCTGCATTTCTACGACACCGGGCTCGTCTGCTGGCTGCTCGGCATCCGCTCGCCGGACCAGCTGAGCTCGCACCCGCTGCGCGGCCCGATCTTCGAGACCTGGGTCGTCTCGGAGATCGCCAAGCAGCGCGTCCACCGCGGCGAGCCGGGCGGGCTTTTCTTCTACCGCGACAGCAACGGGGCGGAGGCCGATCTCGTCCTCCAGGGCCCCGCCGGCCCGGCGGTTGTCGAAGCCAAGGTCGGCGAAACCGCATCCTCCGACCTGTTCGCCGGCGCCCGGCGGGTGCGGCGGGGCCTGGCCGGGGCGGACGGCCCGCTTTCCGCCGCCGTCGTTTACGGCGGCGAGCGAGGGCAAGAACGGGGCGCGGACCGCCTGGTTCCCTGGCGGCAATTGCGCGCGTTCGAAATGACGACGCTCAGCGACCTGGACATCAAGAGCCTCGCGACAAGCCCCGGACCCGAACAGTCCCTCGCCTTCCACGACATGGCGCGGCGCGTCCGGGAAAATCCATCGGACTGGGCTCCGCAGGGGACGATGCGCCGGAGCCCCCTGAGCCATACCCGCGCGCCGAACGCCGCCGAGATCGAGTGGGCGTTCCTGGAATGCTCCCGCCAGTTGGGCGGCGGGGACGATGACGAAGTCCGGCAGGGCCGGGATGCGAGGATGGGCGAGCTTGAGCGGCTTCTGGACGAGGACCCGGACCCGCTCCACACCCGCTACCACGCAGCGCTGGTGGAGGAACTGCGCCGGCAGGGAAATGGGTAGCCGGCCCCCGGCTGCATCGGCAGCCGGCTTCCATTTTGTTTCACGCGCCGGCCGGGAGCATCGCCCCGCCATCCCAATGCCGTCTTCGACCGCCCGCCCGTCGTCAACTGCGGGCGGCGGCCTTGCGGCGCCATGCGAGGCGGCGGCCGCACTGGAGACCGTGGCGTTTCAGGAAGCGGTGCAGGGCGGCCACGCTGAAAATCGGGCCTTCGTTGGCGAGCGCCCGCTGCAGCGCGCGGACGGAGAGGTCCGGCCGGTCCTCCAGCAGGCGGAAAATCCGCTCCCGCTCCGGCTCGGTCCGCGACGGGCGGCCGGTCTTCGGGTCGTCGCGCAAGTGGCCGCGCCGCCGGTAGCGCCCGATCCACCGCCAGACGCTCGGTTCGCTCACCTCGAAAAGCAGGGCCGCAGCCCGCCCGGTCATCCCCCGCTTCAGCACCGCGGCAACCACCCGGCGGCGCAGGTCCCCGCCGACGGGCCTGCCCGATCTGCGCTCCGTCAATGTCCCGGTCATCTTCCCTCCCCGGCCGCCCCGGCCCTGCATCCTCTCTATCGGAACATTGCGCCGCCGCGCCCGGCCGGCGCGCGCAGCTTCCCCGTCTGCCGTCCCCGGCGCGTTCAGCTCCCCACATCCCGTCGCATGGCCGCAATGCGGCGCGTTTCATCAGGTCATTGTTCCCTCTTCATCCCTATATGGGTAGGTATTTAGGGCTTATTTTCCTGAATTGCAACCCCTGGGGAGAAAAATATCCACAGGACGGCCAATACTGTCCGGTTGACGCCCCATATCGTCGCCCCGGCCCCCGAGCCGAGGCCTCGCGATACCCCCTTCGTCATACCCGGACTTGTTCCGGGTATCCATGCGGCCGTCCATCGGAGCGGTGGAGGAAGACGCCCGGAACAAGTCCGGGCATGACGGGAAAAGGGTTGGCCGGGGCGACGATCGGGGCCCGACGGGCGGCTCCGCTTCAACCCGGCCCGCCGGGCCCCGCCCGTCAGGAGCGGGCGGCGGCGCCCCGAAGCAACGTGCCCGAATGCGCGCCCGTGGGCTCACCACCCCGCAGCGTGACCGCGCCGTTCACCACCGTCGCCGCGATGCCGTCGGCCTTCTGCACCAGGCGGCGCGCGCCGCCCGGCAGGTCGGTCTCGACCGTCGGCAGGCGCGGCTCGATGCCCTCTTCGTCGAAGACCACGATGTCGGCGGCATGGCCGGTGCGCAACAGGCCCCGGTCGTGCATGTCCCAGGCGGCGGCGTTCTCGAAGGTCAGCATCCGCACCGCCTCCTCCAGGGTGAAGGCCTGCTTGTCGCGCACCCAGTAGCTCAGCAGGTGCGTCTGCAGCGAGGAGCCCATCTCCTGGCAGACATGGGCGCCGGA
>JAPOZD010000140.1 GCA_026706245.1 Alphaproteobacteria bacterium | reverse complement strand
ACCGGGATCAGGAACTGCGCCTGCAGGCTGGTCTCGAAACAGAGCGGCAGCAGGCCGCTGATGGTGGTGAGCGAGGTCAGGATCACCGCCCGCAGGCGGTCGCAGCACCCGTCCTCTATGGCCTGCAGCGGCGGCTTGCCTTCCTGCTCATGGTCGGCAATCGCCACGATGAGCACGATCGAATCGTTGATGACGATGCCGGAGAGCCCGATCATGCCGATCATCGACAGGATGGTGAGGTCGAAGCCGGTGAAGAAATGGCCGAGCGAGACGCCGATGAAACCGAGCGGCACCACCGCCAGCACCGCCAGCGGCCGGCTGTAGCTGCCAAAGATCCAGGCGAGCACCAGGAACATGCCGGCCAGCCCGATGGCCGTGCCGACGCCCATGTCGGCGAAGGTCTCAGCCTGCTCTTCCGCCTTGCCGGCGAAGCGCCATTCGAGGCCGGCATCCCCGGCGATCTTCGCAACGCCATCGCGCCGGAGCGCGGCGAGCACGACGTTGTTGGTGGTAACGGTCTCGTCCACCTCGGCCGTCACCGAGACCTCGCGCCGGCCCCGCTCGCGGCGGATGACGTCGTAGCCGCTGGAGGGCGTCACGGTCACCACCGCGCTCAGCGGCACCTCGGTTCCGTTCGGGCCGAACAGGTAGAGCGCGCCGAGCCCGCCCGGATTGTCCTTCTGCCGGACCCTGACCTCGACCTCCTCGTCGCCCCTGGCGAAGCGCAGCGCGGTGTCGCCCTCGAGCGCGCTGCGAAGCTGGCTGCCCGCCCGCGCGATGTCGAAGCCCATCGCCCGGCCCGCCGGCGTCACCCGGAGCTGCATTTCCCGGTTGCCGTAGGCGAGGTTGTCGCCGATGGCGCTCACGCCCGGATAGGACGCCAGAAGGGCCTTGACGCGCCCCGCCGCCGCCTTGAGCTCGTCCAGGTCGTCGCCGGAAAGGCGTACATCGATCTCGCGGCCCGGCGGTCCGCCGGTCGCGGCGCGGATGGTCAGCGCATCCGCCCCGACAATCGGCCCGTTGCGGTTCCGCCATGCCTGCACGAAGGCTTCGGTGCGCACGTCGCGCTTGTCGGAATCGACGAGCTGGACGACCACCGCGCCCACCGTGTCGTCGCGCTGGCGGGGCCCGAAATTGCTCTGGCTGCGTTCGACGCCCTGGACGACGAGCGAGGTATGCACCAGGCCGGGGTCGCCGAAATCCTCGGCGGTGGCGCGGGCGGCGCGCTCGATCTTCATCAGGCGGTCCAGCGTTTCCTCGCCGGTCGTGCCCGGAACCATGCGGAGGTTCGCGAAGATGTTGTTCGGTTCGACGGACGGGAAGAAGGTGAAGCCGATGCGCCCGCTGGCCGCAATGCCGAGGCTGACCAGGAAGAAGCCGACCGCCAGCGCCACCACCAGGTAGCGGTGGACGAGCGCGCGGGCGACCATGCGCCGGAACGGCCCCTCGCGGAACCGGCGGAAGCCCTCGTCGAACCCCCGGCGGAAGCGCGAAGCGCGGCCCTCGGCAGCGGCCGCGGTCGCGGCGAGCGAATGGCGCAGATGGCCGGGCAGCACCAGGAAGCATTCCACCAGGCTCGCCACCAGCGCCAGCACGACGATGATCGGGATTTCCCGGATGATCTGCCCGATCACGCCGCCGATCAGGATCAGCGGCAGGAAGGCGGCGATGGTGGTGAGGCTCGAGGAAAACACCGGGCCCGCCATGCGCCGGGCGCCCTTCATGGCTGCCTCCAGGGGGCTGTCGCCCCGGCGCGCGCGGGTTTCGGCATGCTCGGCCACAACGATGGCGTCGTCCACGACCAGGCCGATGGCCAGGATGGTCCCGAACAGGATGACCATGTTGATCGCGTGCCCGAGCGCCCAGGCGAGCGCCATGGCCGCGAGCAGGGCGGCGGGTATGCCCGCGGCGACCCACAGCGCCGTGCGCGCGTTCAGGAAGACGAACAGCACGATCAACACGATGACCAGGCCGCCGATACCGTTGCGGACCAGCAGGTCGATGCGCTGGTCGATCAGTTCCGCCGCGGCGTCATAGCGGTGGACCGCGACCCCCGGCGGCAGGGTCGGCACGAAGCCGTCGAGGAATCGATCCGCCGCCTCGGCCGTCTCCAGCGCATCGGCCGTCGTCGCCCGCTTGACGATGAGCTCGACCGCCGGGCGGCCGTCGAACCAGACCCGCGGCTGGTCCTCGTTCCAGGCTTCGCTGACCTCCGCAATCTCGCCCACCGTCAGCCGGCGCCCGTCCGGGAACGCCCGGACCTCGACGGCGGCGACCTCCTCGGCCGTTCGGGCGAGACCGAGCGCACGTACCCGCGAGACCGAGCGCCCGCCGGTGTCGCCGCCCGGTATGTCGCGCGAGGCCCCGGCGATCCGGCTCGATATTTCGGAGATCGGCAGGTCGAGGGCCAGCAGGTCCTGCTGGTCCGCCTCGACCAGGATCCATTCGTCGCGCGCCCCGACCATTTCCACCTCATCGACCCCGGCGCGGATCAGCCCGTCGCGCATCTGGACCGCCCATGTCTTGAGCGTGCGCTCCGGCAGGTCTCCGGCGAGCACGATGCGCAGCAGGTTCTCGTAGCGCACCACCCGCCGGACCCAGGGCGCCTCGCTGTCCTCCGGCAGGGTCGCGACGCGGGAAACGGCGGCCTCCACATCCGCCAGCGCCGCCTGCATGTCGGTCCCGGCCTCGAAAACGATCCGCACGTTTGCGAGACCCTCCTGGGAGTTGGAAATCACCCGCTTCACGCGGTCGAGGAATCGGACCTCGGGATCGAGCGCCTGGACGATGGCGTTGTCCACATCCTCCGCCCCGGCCCCGGGCCATGTCACGGAGACAAGGATCGCGTCGATGCCGAAATCGGGGAAGAACTGCTTGTTCATCCGCCCGAGCGCCAGCAGCCCGACCACCAGCATCGCCGCCATCAGCAGGTTCGCCGCCGTCGGGTGGCGCGCGAAAAGCGCGATCA
>JAPOZD010000132.1 GCA_026706245.1 Alphaproteobacteria bacterium | reverse complement strand
GCGATGACCGCCGTACTCGGCCAATCGCTCATCGGCGAGGACGCGCACCGGGTCGAGGGCCTCTGGCACAGGCTTTGGACCGAGGTGAACTTTGTCGGCCACAAGGGCATCTCGCTGTTCGCGCTCTCGGCGCTCGACATGGCGCTCTGGGATGCGCGCGGCAAGGCGCTCGGCCAGCCGGTCCACCGCCTGCTCGGATCCTGCCGCGAGGCCGTGCCGGCCTATCACAGCGGCGGGCTCTGGCTCTCCCGCTCACAGGACGAGCTGGTCGCCGAGGCGAAGACATTTCTCAGCCAGGGATTCCGCGCCATGAAGATGCGGCTCGGCAAGCCGCGCTGGCAGGAGGATGTCGAACGCGCCGAGGCGGTCCGCGACGCCGTCGGCCCCGACATCCGGCTGATGGCGGACGCCAATCAGGGCCTCGATGTCACTCATGCGCTCCGGCTCGGCCGCGCGCTGGAGCCGGTCGGCCTCGACTGGTTCGAGGAGCCCGTGCCGGCCTATGACGTGGCCGGCCATGCCGCGCTCGCCGCCGCGCTCGACACGCCCATCGCCACCGGCGAGACGGAATATACCCGCTACGGCTTCCGCCCGCTGATCGAGGCGAAGGCGGCCGACGTGCTGATGCCGGACCTCGGACGCATCGGCGGCGTCACCGAATTCATGCGCGTCGGGCACATGGCGCAGGCCTGGGACCTGCCGGGATCGCCGCATCTCTATTCGGAGCCCTCGCTACAACTGTGCGGCGCGCTCCAGAACTGCGCGCCGCTGGAATACATGCCCTGGTCCGCCATGCTGTTCAGCGAAAAGATCGAATTCGAGGAGGGGCAGGCCCGGATTCCCGAGAGGTCCGGCCTCGGCTTCTCCTTCGACCTCGATGCGCTGGAGCGCTACCGGGTCGGACCTGCCGCAGAGAGCGCAGCCACGCCGGCGCCCAAACGACCCGCCCGGCGCGCGGCGAAGAAGAAGGACGAGCCGCCCGCGCCGAAGACGGAGGCGAAGACGAAGCCCAGGCCGCGCGCGGCGCCGAAGGCCGGGGCGAAGGCGAACGCGAAGGCCGCGCCGGCCCCGGACCCGCCGCCGAAACCGGTCCGGCGGCGGGGCCAGCCGGGCAAGACGCCCTGGTACTTGCGCGGCGAGGCGTAAAGCGCATAACAGGCAAACAGGAATTCAGGGAGCAGCAAACATGCAGGTGAAACCGCTTTCCGGGTCTTGCGGGGCCGAGGTGCGCGGCGTCGATCTCGCGGCGCTCGACGACGAGGGGTTTGCGGCAGTCAACGAGGTCTTCCTTCGCCACAAGGTGCTCTGCTTCCGCGATCAGGAACTGGACGAGGAAGCGCTGATGGCGTTCGGCCTGCGCTTCGGCCCGCTGATCGTGCATCCGAACCTGCTGGCGGAGGGCAACCATCCCGAAGTCATCGCGATCCGCAAGGAGCCGGAGGACAAGGCGGCGGTCGGCGAGAACTGGCACACCGACACGACCTGCCTGGAGCGGCCGCCGCTCGCTTCGGCGCTCTACGCCCTCGAGGTGCCGCCGGCGGGCGGCGACACGCTGTTCGCCGACCAGCAGGGCGCCTGGGACCTCCTGTCGGACGGCATGAAGGCCACGCTGTCCGGCATGTGCGCCGTCCATAACGACACCCGCGTTGCAGGACCGGCGACAAATTTCAACGCGCTTCGTTCGACCAGGAACCGCGAGGACGACGCCTGGCGGCCGACGGAGTGCCTGCATCCGGTGGTGCGCACCCATCCCGAGACCGGGCGCAAGGGCCTGTTCGTCAACCGCGCCTACACCATCCGCTTCGAAGGCATGACGGAAGCCGAGAGCACACCGCTGCTGGACTATCTCTACACCGCGGGCGAGCGCGTGGAGCTGACCTGCCGCGTCTCGTGGGAGCCGGGCACCCTGACCCTCTGGGACAATCGCTGCCTCAAGCACGCCGCCATCAACGACTATTCCGGCCACCGCCGCGACATGCGCCGCATCCAGATAGAGGGCGACCGGCCCGTATAGAGAGCTTATCCTTGGCGACGGGAGCGGGAGAAGCCGCCATGCATGCCGTCATCGCCGACAAGAAGGAGGAATTGGCCGCGCTCTGCCGGCGCTACGATGTGGCAAAGTTGGAGGTATTCGGTTCGGCGGCGCGTGGCGAGGACTTCGACCCCGAGACGAGCGACGCCGACTTCCTTGTGGAATTCAGGCCCACGGTCAGGCCCCGGACTCTCCACCAGTATTTCGACCTTAAGGACGCGCTTCGCGACGTGCTGGGCCGCCCCGTCGATTTGGTCGAATTCGGCGCGGTGCAAAACCCTTACCTGCGCGCGTCTATCAACAAGTCGCGCGAACTTGTCTATGCGTCGTGATCCGCGTTGCCCGTTGGCGGATGTGGACCAGGCGGCAGCGGACATCGCGCGGTTTGTCCGGGGTCTGGACTCCAGCGCCTATGTCGGCAACGCGCTGGTCCAGGCGGCAGTCGAACGCAAATTCGAGATCATCGGCGAAGCGTTGAACCGGTTGCGCAACGACCATCCCGAGGTCGCCGAACGAATTCCGCAACTGCGCCGGATCGTGGATTTCCGCAATTTCCTGATCCATGCCTATGACAGGGTGGAGCCGGACCGTGTATGGACACATGCCAGACACGACCTCCCGGAATTGCACCGGACCGTGCAGGCCCTGCTTTCCGAACTGGGGCCGCTGAAGGATTGAACACCGACGGCCCGACCCTCTGTTGCCTCATCCCAAGTAGCGGCGCCGGCCGCGTATCGAGGGAGGTATGCCCACCGGCAAGGCAGCACTGCGACAATATGTTCATGAAATACAGGTAATATTTCTCTATTTCTGGTCTGAATCGGGAAAATTTGTGATATGATGGGTCCGAGGGAAGCAGCATCCATGGACCGCATCCCGCCCGCGCCGGCCCGGTGCGGAACGACCCCGATTCAGCCGACAGGCGAGGTGCGTCCGGCGCTTGCCTCGCA
>JAPOZD010000123.1:16503-27054 GCA_026706245.1 Alphaproteobacteria bacterium | reverse complement strand
GCCGCCTGGACCCAGGCCGGCGCGCCGGGGCCGCCGCAGAGGAAGCCGCAGCCCCGACCGACCGCCGCCTCCACGCCGGAGCGCTCGAGCGCCGCCGGCAGGACACCCGCGGTTTCCGAGAGGTCGAAGGCGGCGAGCGCGCCGGCCTCGCGCGCCTGCCGGGCAAGCGCGGCGATGTCGCGGAGCGCGCCCGTTGCCGGGTCGAGGCGGCGCGCCAGCAGCAGCGTGCCGCCGTCGAGCCCGGCCTCGGGCGCCTCGGCTTCCGCGACGGCATGGCCCTTTGCGGCGAGCCGGGCCAGCAGGGCGGGAAACTCTCCCGGCGCGGCGACAACGCGATTGCGGCCGGCGGCAGAGGCGGTATCGGCGAGCACTTCCAGCGCATCGTTCGCCGTGGCGGCGAAGCCCAGCTGCTCCGGCGGCGCGCCCAGGAGCGGCGCCAGCTTCTCCGCCGCCGCCCCGGCGAGGCCGGCGCCGTCCGAGAAGCCCGCGCCCCACTCGACATGCATGAAGCTTGCGAGCCGCGCCTTCACCTCGCGCGTCAGCGGCCCGAGCCGGTCGCTGTCGAGGCGCAGCGTCCCGGCCGGCACGAGGAAACCGTCGCGCAGATAGGCGAGCGGGTCGCCGGCGTCCAGCGCCATGCAGTCCGCCCGCGCCGTCATCGGTCCCCGAACAGCAGTTCGGCAGCGCGCCGGGCCATGCCCGCATTGTCGTGGCCGACGCCGGGGGCGGTGTGAAGCTCCCAGGCGAAGGGTGCGGGCAGGAGGCGCGCCATGTCCTCTCCCGCGGCGTAGAAATACCGGCCGCGGGCCAGGCGGTGCGGCCCCTGCGCCATCGCTTCCGGCGATTTCAGCAGCATGGGCGCGTCGGTGACGGTGTCTTCCTCGCCGAGCAGCACCATGAGCCGGACGGAGAGGGCGGCGGCCAGCGCCTCGTCGCCCATGGCGAGCCCCGTGAGGCCGTAGGGATAGCGCTCCTCCTCGCGCGGCACGGTGTAGGCGCCGGCATTGGCGGCCACGGCCGCCTCGATGCGCGCCGCCGGGGCGAACAGCGCCATGCGGTGGACGAACTGCCCGCCGGCGGAATGGCCGTAGAGAAAATAACAACGGGCCTCCGCGCCGCTCCAGGCGCAGGCGGCGTCGAAGGCGCTCTCGACCACGCCGAAGCTCCAGTCCGCCTCCGGCAGGAAGGCGCGCCGGTCCGGCGTGCGCATGTTGCCGACCTCGTATTCGCGCGGGCCGGGGAACTGCCCGCGGTCGAATTCGGGCGCCGCGACCAGCACGCGGTGGCGCTCGGCATGCTCGGCCCAGACATCGCGGTAGTCGGCGGCATTGCGCCGGTAGCCGTGCAGCACGACCAGCACCGGATCGGCCGGCCGCCATGCCGCCGGCCGCCAGAGATGGGTGCGGACGGCGACATCTCCCTCGGTCGGACGGCGGTGCGGAACGGTGATCTCCGCCGCGCTCACCGCCTCGCCTCGGTCACGTCCGTGCCGGAATAGAGCGCGCCGAGCGCCCGCTGCATGGCCGCCGTATGGGCCGCCAGCGCCGCCGCGTCGAGGTCCGCTTCCGGGCGCGGCTCAAGCTCGAAATTCCCGTGGCGGTCCTCGCCGCGCACCAGCATGGCCGAGTCGTCCACCTTCACCTGGCGGACATAGGTCGGGATGTAGCGGATCGCGAGGCCGATGCGCCGGTCGGGCACGTTGTTCGGCTTCGAGCCGTGCACGAGGCGGATATGGTGGAGCGAGAACTCGCCGGCCCGGAGCGGCGCATCGACGGCAAGCGCGTCGTCCACCTCCATCTCGATCTCCTGCCCGCGCGTCAGCAGGTTGTCCTCGGCGAAACTGTCGGTATGCGCCATCTGGTCGAGCTTGTGCGAGCCCGGCAGGAAGCGCATCGGGCCGCTCTCCAGCGGCGCGTCGGAGAGCGCGACCCAGGCGGTGACGACATCGTGGGGGTCGAGTCCCCAATAGGTCGAATCTTGGTGCCAGGACACGAAAGCCGGGTCGTTCGCCTCCTTGATGAAGAAATTGGTCGTCCAGCAGAGCAGGTCCGGCCCCAGCACGTCCTCCACGGCGTCGAGGATGCGCGGATGGTGGACGATCTCGTCCGCCCAGCGGAACAGCAGATGGACCTTGTGGCGCATGTTGGAATGGATGACGTCGCCCGTTCCGGCCTCATAGGCCTCCAGCGCGTCGCGGTAGCGGCGGGCCTCGGCCGCGGAGAACGCCCGCACCGGAAAGACATAGCCGTCGCGCTCAAAGGTCTCGATCTGGGCGTCGGTCAGCAATTTGCCCATGGGTCTTTCCTTGCTGCTGGCGGTTCAGTTGCCGGTGAGGCGCGGCGTAACGGGACGCCAGAGGCGCCCGCCGGGCGGCCTGTCGGGCTTGTCGGCGATAGCGCAGCCGCGCCAGGCGGTGGTGCGGTCGAGGCCGGCGCACCGCAGCCAGTCGAGATCGAATCCCGGGCAGTCCGCCGGCCCGTCGGCGGAATCGACCACCGCCAGAAAGGCGTCCTCCGGCACTTCCGGCAGCGTGTGGCGCCCGTCGAACAGGTTGCGCGACCAGTCGATGATGTCCGCCTGCCACGCGCCGAAGCCGCCTCCGCCGGCGCCGCGATAGTTCGCCCGGTCGAAGAACGCCGCGCCCGGCACGGTATGCACCGCCAGCCAGGGCGCCGGCCCGTCATCCACCGCACGGAAACGCTGCGAGGCCTCGAAACCCGGAAGCGCCAGCAGCGAAGCCAGTTTCGGCCCGCTGTACCACTCGGACCACGCCGCCTCGCGCGACTGGTCCCGGAAGCCGCACTCCACCATGTAAAGCATGAATGAGAGTATAGAAGCGCGCGGCGGACAGCGGAAGCGGGGCCATGGCCGGAATCGGGATGAGCTGGACCGACTATTACGCGAAGACCCGGGGCCGGCCGCCGCGCGCGACGCTTCTGGAGGCGCTGGCGCGCTTCGGCGGACGCACGGGCCTTGCCGTCGATCTCGGGATCGGCGGCGGGCGCGACGCGCTGGAAATGCTCGAGCGCGGCTGGCGGGTGGTCGGGCTCGACAGCGAACCCGCCGTGCTGGCGCTGCCGCGCCATCCCCGGCTGACGATCCGGCGGGAGGCGTTCGAGACCGCAGCACTGCCGCGGGCCGACCTCGTGAATGCGAGCTTCAGCCTGCCCTTCTGCCCCCCGGACGCCTTCCCCGCCTTCTGGCGGCGCATCGCGGCGGCGCTGCGTCCCGGCGGGCGCTTCGCCGGGCAGTTCTTCGGCCCCCGCGACGGCTGGTTCGGCGATGCCGGCATCACCTTCCTTGCCGAATCCGAAGTCCGGGCCCTGCTCGCCCCCTTCGACATCGAACACTTCGAAGAGGAGGAGGACGACGCCGAAACCCCGCGCGGCGTCATGAAGCACTGGCACATCTTCCACGTTGTGGCGCGGAAGCTGTGAGGGACATGAGCGTTTGCGCTATAGTCTCAGGCATAGAGAGGCTGGAGATCGAACTGATGCTGGCAATCGAACTGCCTCCGGAAGCGGAAGCCCGCCTCGACGCGGTGGCAAGGGCTGCTGGACGCACCAAGGCCGCTTGCGCTCGCGACGCCATCCTCGAATATCTCGACGATATGGAAGACCTTCGAATCGCCGAGCAGCGTCTGGCCGACAACAGGGCCGGCCGGTCGCAATCCGTCCCGCTGGAGGACGTGATGAGGCGATATGGACTGGAAGATTGAGCTGGACAGCGAGGCGGAACGCGATCTCGACAAACTCGATTCCCAGACAGCCCGCAGAATCCTCAGATTTCTGCATGGCCGCGTTGCAGTGCTGGACGACCCGCGGAGCATCGGCGCCGCCCTCAGAGGCGCAGGGCTCGGCGGCTATTGGCGATATCGCGTTGGCGACTACCGCATCGTCGCAAGGATCGACGACGATACCGTGACCGTTCTTGTCCTGAGACTCGGCCATCGAAGCAGCGTCTATGCAATGAGGCGCTAATCCCCAATACCGTCCGCAGATTTCGCCCGCTACACCGCCTCCGCACCTTTTGGTGCTAACTATCTGAAATAGCGTTGTTTTTTCTCCCGAAACCCAGCGGTCGGAAGACGGGCTTGCAAGCGCCTGTTCCCCGGCTGCAACCGGAACCGGGAGAACCACATGCCCAGGACTACCCTGACTGCGGCCCGCATCGAAGCACTCAGGCCCCGCAAGACAACCCGCGACATCCGCGATGCCGAACTCAGGGGCTTCGGTGTCCGGATCCTGCCCACCGGCGGGAAGCGATACTTCGTCCAGTGCCAGCATTGCGGCGAGCGCGTCTGGAAGATCGTTGGCGATGTCGGGAGCATGAGCATAGAAGAGGCGCGGGCTTCGGCAGCCGAAATGATTGCCGCAATCCGGCGGGGCGGGGAAACTCCGCACCGTCCCGACGAGACGCTGTTCGAGGCCGTGGCCGAGAGGGCGTTCCACCGTCACGAGCGGGTCTGGAAGCCGGGGACGCTCGCCGTCAACCGCTGCTATCTGCGCAATCAGCTCCTGCCGCATTTCGCCGGGCGGCCGATTGCCGCCATCGACCGGCAGGAGGTGCGGCGCTGGTTCGCACTTCTGCGAGCCACGCCCGTCGCCGCGGACCGGTCCATGCCGGTGCTGTCCGTCATCATGAAGGAGGCGGAGGCCATGGGCCTTCGCCCGGAAGGGTCGAATCCCTGCCGGGGCATCCGGCGCTACCGCCGCAAGGGCCGCGAGCGGTTCCTCTCCGACGATGAAATCCGCCGCCTGTCCGAAAGGCTGAGCGCGCATGAGGCCCGATGGCCTGAGCAGGTCGCGCTCATCCGCCTGCTGCTGCTCACCGGCTGCCGCAAGAGCGAGATACTGACGCTGCAATGGTCCGACTACCGGATCGGCCACTTGTTCCTCCGGGACAGCAAGACCGGGCCGAGGACCGTGTGGCTCTCCAGTCCGGCGCGCGTCGTTCTCGACGGCCTTGAGCGGAGGGGACGCTGGGTGTTCCCGGCATCGCAGGGCGACCGCCCCCGGAGCATCACCTGGCTGGAGCGGTTCTGGTTCATGGTCCGCGCCGAGGCGGAACTCGAAGACGCGCATCTTCACGACCTGCGGCACACGATGGCGAGCCTCGCTCTCAGGCGGGGCGAGACCGTGCTGGCGATCGGCAGGCTGCTCGGCCACCGCAAGCCGGAAACGACCCTGAAATACACGCATATCGCCGACGCCATGCTGCACGAGGCCGCCGAGACAGTCGGCGCGGCGCTGGCAGGAGACTGACCGATGGCGGCAAGGGAGAGGATGAAACTCACCGAGGCGGCCGTTGCCCGTCTCCGTCCCCGCGAGCGGGAATATACCGTCTGGGACACTCGGGCTGTCGGCCTCGGGGTCCGGGTCCGGCCTACCGGCGGGCGGAGCTGGGTCCTGCTGCTCGACATCGGCGGGCGCACGAAGCGCGTCTCGCTCGGACCGGTTGGCATGAAGAGCCTGGAAGAGGTCCGCAAAGAATGCCATGCCTGCCGGGCGAACCCGGAGCCGGAGACGAAGACCAGGGCGGCTCGCCCGGTTCCGCTGTTCCGGGACTTCGTCGCCGGCCCGTGGAAGAAGGCCCATTTCGACCGCTACAAGCCGTCGGGCCGGAGGACCGTGTCCTGGCTCGTCAGGCGGCAGTTTCTTCCCGCCTTCGGCTCGAAGCCGCTCGACTGCATTTCTGCCGCCCATGTCAGACGCTGGTTCGACCGCTACAGCCGGACCGCGCCGGGCGGCGCCAACCGCGCCCTCGACGTTCTTCGCCAGATCATGAACTTCGCCGCCGCCTGCGGCCATATCGGGACCAATCCGACCGGGGGCATCGAAAGAAACCGCCGCCCGCCGCTCACGCGGTTCCTGTCCCGCGAGGAGGTCGCCCGCCTGCACGGCGTCCTGGACGCGCAGACCCGCAAGGGCAGCAGGCAGCAGGCCGACATCGTTCGCCTCCTGCTGCTCACCGGGTGTCGCAAGGGCGAGATCACGGGCTTGCGCTGGTCCGAGGTTCACGACGGCATGCTGGCCCTTGCCGACAGCAAGACGGGGCCGAGGACGGTTCCGCTCAGCAGCCGGGCCCGTGCCATTCTCGACCGGCAGCCGCAGACGGGCAGTCCGTTTGTCTTTCCCTCTCCGCTCGACCCCGCCCGTCCGCGCGGACTGGACTTCCGGTTCTGGTACCGCATCCGCCGCGAGGCCGGCATCGATGACGTCCGCCTTCACGATCTGCGCCATACCATGGCGAGCCATGCCGTCATGAACGGCGTGCCCGTGCCGGTGATCTCCCGCATGTTGGGCCATGCAAATGTGCGGATGACGTTGCGCTACGCTCACCTTGCCGACCGCGACATCGAAGCCGCCGCCGAACGGATCGGGCACGCTATCCAGGCCATCATGGGCAGCAGGGAAAGTTCGTCAGACGCATGAAAGCGCTGAATGTCAGTGCAGTTGGCGACCGGACCGCGTTCTTGTCAAATGTCCGTCATTCTAATCGGCTCGTACGGTGCCACAGGTTCCCGCAGAAATCTTGCAGCCACTATGGGACCCATTTCGTGAGTCTCTGTTTCCGCCATGCCAGGCAGTTCGTCCACCGCCAGTTTCCAGTCGTCCATCTCGATTTTCGCTTCCGTCGTCGGCGCATTGATCCGGACGACTCTGTCGGCGCCGATAAGGAGCCCCGCCTGTCCGACTGCATTCTGCGACTGAAGCCGCATCGCGGCGAATATCACGTCCCGCCACGCCCATATGCCGCCTCCAACAGTCTTGCGTCGGTCGACAGTGTAGGGGTCGTCGCCGCATCCAAGGCTCAGAATGCGAACCTGCTCCGGCTTGACCGTAAAGCAGGTCAACGCGTCGACCAGGCCAATCATGACCGGATTGTTCGCCCATACCCCGCCATCGACGAAGGTGTAGCCGCCATCTTCGAGCGGCCGAAAAAACGTCGGAGCCGCAGACGTGGCTTCAGCCACCTTCGTCATGGATTCGTCCGCATCCTTCCGGAAGTCGGAGTGATGAGGTGTCTTGAAGATGTAGACTTCCCCATACCGTCCATCGAAGGAAGGGATGCAAAGGCGCGTCTGTGCCTCGCCGAACTTCCGATCGCCCAGCGTCTCCTGCAGAATCCCCTTAAGCGCCTTTCGGTCGTATCTGTACTTGAACACTTGGCATGCGCTTCGAAACCGTCGGAGGACTCCTTCGAGCGCTTTCGGCCTGATCGGCGGGAAGATTTCGCATCCACGATTGACATAGAGGTCGCGTAACTCCGCGGCCGTGATGCCCGCTCCCAGGCCCACGGCGAGAATCCCGCCGGTCGATGTCCCTGCGATGAGATCGAAGTGCCGGGCCACGGACTCCCCGTCAAGATAACGCCGTTCGAGCCCCGCCAGGAAAGCGGCGGGGAAGACCCCTCGAATTCCGCCACCGTCGATCGAAAGGATACGAAACGGCCGATCCTCCGGCCAAGGGAGCGGAACGCGGCGACGACCAAGCGCTCCCGACGACCGTCTCGGCGGCCCTTCGCCCGCCGGTTCCGGCGTCACGCCGCCTGCTCCCTTGTCGGATGCACGCCTCCGCCCGCCCACTCTCCCGTCGCAAGCCAGCCTTCATAACAGGCCAGCCAGTCGATGGCCCAGGGGATCGTCGTTTCGGCGACCGCGTCTTGCAAGCCCCATTCTCCCGACCTCGGAAGGTAGACGCACAGGATCGGGCGGTCGGGAGAACACCTGTTCACGTAGATATGCGGGATCGGCTCCTCCGGCTGTTCCGGACGCCGCCGCAGAAGCGGGTCGACCACCGTGACCCGGGGTGCGTAGCCCATGATCACCGTATTTCTCAATTGCCTGCCGAAGCACATCGATACGCGCACGGTGTAGCGCATGGCCAGCGGCCGGAGCGGCCCTTCCCAGGTCACCAACCAGTCCGTCGCGCTAAGCACCCTGAAATCCGGCCAGGCCCGACGCATCCGTTCCATCTGCTTCTGTATCGACAGAGTCATCAGTCCTCGTCGTCTGCGCCGTAGAAGGTGTGCTTCGGCGTCGCGCGGGCCCCGGTGGATGGCAGGATCACTGATGCGGCACCCGGCAAGACCAACCCGCCTGCGCCGGTGCGGTGTCCACTCTGGCCCTCGCGTACCCTGCTGCCCACTTGCTCATTGAAGGTCCGGAAGGCTTCCGTCGTCGGCGCCTCGCCGAACAGCCCGGCCATGATCTTCTGCATTTCGCCCAGGTCGCACCCCTCGATCAGGCGCTCGACCTGCCGGACCAAATGCTCGAGGTCGCCGATGAAGATCGCCTGATCGCGCAGCGTGCCCGGCCACCGGTCGGTCAACACATCTTCGGGGCAAACGGGGTTGGCGATGTGGACGAGGCGCCCCAACTCGTGGCACCGGCGGAACTCCTCCAGCATGTGCCGAGCTTGGTGGAGCAGTTCTTCCGACAGCCGATCCGTATGGTTAGCGGCATCCGCGATCAGCTTGGCGAACATGATGGATGGAGGCTTGCGCCCGGATCGTGCGTCGTACTGGACGTTGCGCCAGCGCTTCAAAAGCTGGAGCACTATCACCGCCTTGGACTTCCGGAACGCGGGTTCCTGCGAAGGCACGGGCTCGCTCTCGGCTTTCTCCGCAAGCACTCGCATCGATTCTTCGTACCGCCCCGCGCGCGCTTCAAATATCTCTGCGAAGGCTTGGTCGTTTGGCGTTTTCTGCTCGAACCACTCAGCAAATCCGTAGGGATTCGCGACCAGCGGGTAACTTGGTTCCTGCGGCGCTTCCGCTCTGTGATGGAAGATGATGCTCTGCCGCTCTGGGGTGCCGCCCATACGCACCGCGGGCGTCACGTCCACATGCATGCCGTCGGAGTAATTCACTGTCACGCAGCGAGTCCGACGTTTCGCCATATGGTAATATCGTGATCCCGGCTCCCCTCGGATCGCCTCGAACAGCAGATCGAGAGCGTACTTTGGCGAGACGTTGAGCCGCAAGTCGAGTTGGGCGACGACATCGATATCGAACTCGTCGGTCCGCAACCTTGAGGCGGTTGTCGCCCCGATCGCCATCGAACCCTGAGGGTAGAACAGCACAACCCGGTCCTTTAGCGGGCTTCCATCGCGCTCGATCCAGGCGTTGATCGTCTCGTACCGTTCGACGGCCTTGCCGTAGTCGGTTCGGGAAAGCTGCACCCTGATTGCCACGTTGGCCAGCAAGAGATCCACCGGCTCGGTCAGCGGCTGTCGCAGTGGGTCATGCCTTCGTGTCATTGCACCACCCTTCCATGTCCCCGGTCAAAATCCGCCCTTGGCCGCCGAGTCGTGCCATGGGTTGCGCATGGCGACTTCGCCATGCATATTGTGTCGGAATAAATATGCCCCCGAATGGCGAGAGCGTCAAGTGCCGGATCGCGAAATCGACATTTCCGAGGATCCAGTCCCCTCCGATCTCTTTCCGCAGAGGCTGAGGATCGCACGTGACATGCGGGGATTGGACCAGTCCGCCCTGGCCGAGAAGTCCGGCCTGCCCCCCTCCTCGATCTCGCATTTCGAGGCCGGCTCCCGCAAGCCGTCCTTTGAGAACCTACGGCGCCTCGCCAACGCCTTGGAGGTGACAACCGATTACCTGCTGGGCCGGGTTGACGACCCCGAGGCTTATGCCGATGCCGATCCGCTCTACCGGGACTTCAAGAACCTTTCTTCGGCTGATCGCGAGCTCGCCCAAATCTTCATGAAAGCACTCTCCGACCGCAAGAAGCGCGGCGAAGAGGACGCGTGAATGCTGGCTGCCATGCGATACCGGATGGCAAAGCGCAAAGCGGAAACGTTCCTCGCCGACCAAGGCATCGCCAGCCTCCCTGTCGATCCGATCGCGATCGCCGAGAGCCTCGACATCGTCGTCGAGCCCAAGCCGGATACCGCCGGGGGCGTTTCCGGCATGTTGGTCCGCCATCAGGACGTATTCGGGATCATGTACGCCACCCACATCGACAATGACGGATTTCAGAGGTTCAGCATTGCCCACGAAATCGGGCACTATGTGCTCGACGGCCATGTCGATCACATCTTCCCGTCGGGCGATGGCCTTCATGCATCCGAAGCCGGCTTCGTTTCCGGCGATCGCTTCGAATTGGAAGCCGATCACTTTGCCGCCGGTCTCCTGATGCCCGATCCCCACTTTTCCAGAGAGGTTCTTCGCTTCGGCGACGGACTCGAAGCGGTAGAGGGCATGGCGCGCAAGTGTCGTACATCATTAACGGCCACGGCAATTCGATATGCCGAAACGGCTTCGGTGCCAGTCGCTGTCGTAATGAGTGCTGGCGGTACGGTTGACTACTGCTTCATGTCCAAGAGCATTCAGGACTTCGACGGCCTGGAATGGCTTCGCAAGGGGCAGCCACTGCCGGCCGGCGTCGAGACCGACCTCTTCAATCGCGATCCCGACAACATCCTGCGGGCACGACGCAGCCATGCAGAAACCGATCTTCGTGATTGGTTCGGCGGTCCTCGTTCCATGCCGGGTACCGAGGAGACGATTGGCCTTGGACGATACGGGAAG
>JAPOZD010000123.1:6951-16493 GCA_026706245.1 Alphaproteobacteria bacterium | reverse complement strand
CGCTAACGGTCCTTTCTTCGAACGTATTCGCCGATGATGAGCCTGACGAAGAAGATGAGGACATGGAGGAACGCTGGACACCCCGTTTCCGCAGGTGAGGCCAAGTTCGCGAATGCTGACTATTCAGCACTTCTACGTTCGGCGTACTAGGCCGGGAAGCGAAGGTTGCCGTTCACGCCTTTGAGAAGCTCGTTGAGGGACGACCTTACTTCAGTCGGCACTTCGGCGCCGTCTCCCAGGGTGATGCGGAGATGAAGCTTTAGCGGGACGCCTGCCGCCTTGGCGACGATGTCCGGCAGCACCTCGACCAGATCCTGCAATTCATGGGGTTCGAGATCGGCAGCGGCGACAAACGCGCCTGGCGTGGTTCCCTCGATTCCTTTCCCGTTCTCTTCAAGTCCCGGCTCCCTTTCGGGCGCGATCAGCGTCACGGCCGCTGCGCCTCCGGCGTCGCACGGCCACGGTCCGGAGTCGGGCGTCCTCTTCAGCCAGCCCGAACGAAATGCGTCGTCGAGCGTTCGACGAAGGACGGACCATGGCAGCGGATTGCCGAGCTTTATTGCCAAGGCGGCAGACAAGGCCAGGACATTCGTTTGGCCGTCTGTCCATGCCTCCGGCACGGCATCTTCGGTTAGCTGATCCGGGACCAGCGGCGGCAGCGGCGGCCGGAGCACGGCAGCTTCCGTCAAGACACCGGGCGGCACTGTTTCGCCCTGGAAACTCGCGGGTCCGTTCACGAGCCAGAGCGCGCCCTGGTGGACGGCTTCCGACACGGCCGCTTCCACTGCGGTGCGCGGGCAGGCGGGAATGGCGAACGGCTCCGTGTAGCCCTCGCGCTGCACGGTCACGGTCCGCCCGCCGGCGAAATAGGCCGTGACATCCGCCATCGTGACCGCCTCGCTGTCCCACAGCTCCGGTAGGGCGTGCGGCGTCAGGACCTTCGGATCGAGCTGCGAAAGCTCGGCCTTTTCTGGCAGGGACAATTCCAGGGCAACGTCCGCGCGGGCGGCCTCGTCGATGGGCGTTCGCCACCAGGTCCTGACGGACTTGTCGGGTCGAACGAGGGATGCGACGAAGATTCCGTCGCGAACCCCCTGGTCGATGGTGTCGAGAATTTCCTTGTGCCGTAGCATTTTCGGCAGCCTCGGATTTTCAGCGAATGCGCCGACCAGGTCCTTCACACGGCGCGAGGCCTCGTCGGCGCGCCAAAGATCGTAAGGTCCGTCCGGCAGCATCGCCTCGGCGCTGATTGCCGTCTCCTGTATGCGCGCGCGCCGGTCGGCCTTGACGGTTGCAAACAGGGGCTCGGCTCCGACGGTAGCCTTGAACGCCTGGATGTCGTCGCGTTCGTTGACGGTCACAACGATCGACCATGCCTGACGGACCGCATCGGAGATGCGCCTGCGCGCCTGCTCCGTCGAGCTGGCCAGCTTCCCCTCCCGCGCGGGGTCCGATGCCAGGTCTCCAAGCTGGCTGCGAACCTCCTCCCAACCCAGATATTCGCGAATGCGCGCCCGGGCGGCTTCCAGGCCGTCCCGCGACGGGGCGACCAGCACCACGGCATTGCGGCGGACACGGGGCCGGTCGGGCCCGGTTGTCTCGTCGATGAAGCGCCTCGCTTCCCCGCTCGGCTTGCCCGAATCGGAAACCGCCCGCGGCCCCAGCACGGCGAAGTGGAAATCCCCGTCGTCCTCGATGTCCCGCGGCCGTTCCGGCAGCGTATGCGCGCGGGCGCCGGCGGCTGAAGCGCCCTGGGTCAGGCTTCTCGTCCGTCGGACTTCGTCGAGAAGCCGCTGCTCGACAAGCTCCGCCGTTACCCGGTTGGCGCAGGCGTCATCATGCATCTGCTTGAGGTTGGGCCGGTTGCCCAGGCGCCACGCCTTGGGCAGCTCGCTGCCGGCAGCGGAAGCGTCGGGAAACTCGGCCTCGTCGAGGAACCAGGACAGGTCCGTCCAGCGGCGAAGGCCCTTTTCAAGCTCGATGCGATCCGGACGGGTCGCTCCGAGCAGCGCCATCATCTCCGGCGTATGCGCTTTCTGGCCGATCGGCTGCGAGCTGAGGAACGCCGCGAACACGGCCTGCTCCGCCTCGCGGAATTTCAGCGCCGGCTGCTCTTCCTGGATCGACCGCGCCTTTGCCAGTTCGCCTTCGAGGACGGTGCCCCAATCGTTCCCGGCGGTCTCCGTTACTTCCCGCGTGGCCGTGCCGGCAAGCTCGCGCGCCGCCTCGGCGAGAGAGCCGTCTCCCGGCGCGGCCAGGAAGATGTTGGGGCCGACGAGCGGAGCCGTGTCCCAGGCCTCGGCGTCGCGCAACGCGACCGCGAACGTCCTGAGAATACCGCGCGTGCGCTGGAAACCGTCGAGTTGCGTCCACTTCGAATAGAAGACATCGGTCAGGTCCGGATGGAAGGGATAGCTGTGGAGGAACCGTTCCTCCGCGCTTGCCCTCTGTTTGCGCACGGCCTCGTCCACCCCGGCGATATTGGCCACCGCCGCGGTGACATGCGGGCGGAAGGCGTCCAGATCGGCTATCGAGGAAGGCTCGAAGAAGCGTCGGCGCAGCACCTCGGCCACATCCTGCTTCTGCACCGGCTGGATGCCCTCTTCCCTCTGCCGGTTGAAGATGTCGAAGACCTGCTGCGTCAGTTCCTTTCCGAACGCGTCGCTCTTTGCGGGGTCGGACGCCAGCAGCGAGGCAACGAGGGCGCAGCGGTCCACCTTGACGGTCGCCTGGCAGAGATACTGGAAGAAGTCGATCAGCCGGGTACGCCAACTGTCTCCCATCGCGGCCTTCTCGCGAGCGTACATGAGTACCTCGTCGATCAGTACCAGGGTCGCGAGACCCTGCGCTTGCGGCCGCGACAGCAGGTCGGTAAGCAACGGCTCGGCGGGCGGCGTTTCCCGTTCCTCGTTCGCGCCGTCGGGATGGAGCAGGCGCAGGCCGTCCGCGCCCGCAACCTGGAACGCGAGCACGCTCCAGGGATGCTTCAGCCAGCGGAGTTCGCCCGCCGGTCCGAGCACCTCCATGCCCTTCTCGACGTCGAGTTTGTCGAAGCAGAGCGCGGCGACGCGAGCCGCCGGCAGCGGGACGCCGACATGGGACCGGAACTGCTCGACCGCCGACAGGGTAGGCAGCGATTCCGGATCGTGCACGAGGTGGCGCAGCGTCACCAGTGTATGGGTCTTACCCCCGCCATAGGTAAGCTCTAGCTGGCGGATGGCCTTGGTGTTCCGGCCGGCGAGGCGGAGCGCGACGTCGCGCGCGAGTTCGCGCAAGGGAACGGTTGGATAGGTGAGCGCAAAGAACCGGCCCGGGTCCTCATAGACGGGCCGTGCGCCTTTCTGCGTCGTCACATCGTGGAGGTCGGCGGCAAAATCGGCGAGCGACAACTCTCCCGTCCGTACGTCCTCGCGGAGTTTCACGACCTCGTGCCAAGGGGTCCATGAAAGGGTCTGCGGCATGTCGGCCTCCCTCGACGGGTTCAGATCGCGGCTTCGAGGCGCAGGGCCAGCGCGTCGAAGTCCTCGGGGCATTTCCCGCGGATCGCGGCGATACGGCGCGACGCTTCCTCGCCCAGCGCCTCGCGTCCGCGGCCAGGGCGGGCGGAGAGGCGCCGCTGCTCGACCAGCGGCTCAAAGTATCGTTCCTTGACCTGCTTTTCCGCGCGCACTTCCGCCCAGCGCCAGTCCCTCGGCAAATCGAGGCCGGCAAGCGTCCAGGTCTCGATCTCCTCCCATGCGTTCTCGGCGAGAAACACCCGATTTTCTCCGAATTCGGCTTCGATCTGCTCCAGCCGCTGTTTGCGGCTTGGTTCACCGTCCCGGTCCACACAGAGGATGAAGATGTCAATCATTCCATCGTATTTGTTCACGATCTCCCGGAGGCGGTCGGATTTCAACGCTTCGTTGACACCGCCGAGCAATGGGTTCTGGCAGACTCTGACCCTCATCTTGCGCCGACCGATGGACCGGAGGAGCCGTTTGAACAGCGGCTCCAGCAGATATTGGTCCTTCCGGAAATCTTCGGGAACGATGAGGACCCTCATTCCGCGGCGTTCCCGTCGCTTTCGTAACCCTCGGTGAAGGCGAGCGCGTCCTCCATCCAGCCCCCCGCGAGCAGTTGCCCGAGACCCTGGGAGGTCCGCAGCCCGGCGGCGTTGGGCAAGCCGGACAGGGGGCGAATGACGGCGTCCCGCGTGTCTTCTCCGCGCCAAACGACGGAGGCCGCCTTGAAAGTCCGTTCGTCAATCATGGAGAGCAGGCCGGGAGAATGGGTTGTTGCGACAACCTGAATCCCGCGCTCCGCCGTCTGCCGCTCGATCAACTCGACCAGCAGGTGAAGCCGCGCCGGGTGAAGCCCGTGGTCGATATCCTCGAAGACGTAGAGCGGCGCCGGCGCCGTGCCGAGCAGCGCGGCGAGAATGCCCAGAAACCGCAAAGTCCCGTCCGATGCGCTGTCTGCGGAAACCTCCCTGCCGTCGCTCTCGATGAGGAAGAAATCCACCCGGCTGCGTTCGTCGCGCCGAAACGCGAGGTCGCGCACATCCATGGGCGTCAATGCCCGCAGCCACGCCGTCAGGGTCTCCTTGCGCTCCGCATCGGCGCAGATGTCCTCCAGAACGGTCGGCAGGTTCTCTCCGGCGTCGCCCAGCACGGTGCGACCGGGGAAGCCGGATAACCGCATCCTGTCGGGTTGGAGGTCGAGAAAGCGGATATTCCTTAACCAATCGAGAAGTGTCCTAAGGTATATCAATGAATTGCCACGAAACTCCGGGACCATGACGACATATGGAAACTGGGTCAGAACAGCGTTGGCGGAGTCGATGTGCGGGTTGTCGATATCGGCAAGGGAATAGAGGGTTCGCGAGTCGATGCTTACTCTCTCGTCGACGACCGAAAATCTGCCGCTGGCCGGATCGCGGCGCGCCTTGATGAAGAAATCTACATCCCTTTCCGGCCCCAGATTCGGCTCTTCAGGGCTGTCGGACGGCTCGCCCATCTGCGGGTAGATAGGGAAGCCCTGCTTAATCGAGACTTCCAGGGCGAACTCCGAGCATCCGAAGCGCACGATCTCGTTGCCCGCGCCGCGCAGCGCGCGCCATTCGGACGACCCGCCGGCGCCGTCCCTGCCGCCGACGATCTCCGCCAGCGGGTATTCGCGACCGATGCCGTGCAGGAAACGGAAGGCGTCTCGGATGTTGCTTTTGCCGCTGGCGTTGGCGCCGACGATGAGGGTGAAGGGGCCGACATGCAGCGTTTCGTCAGCGAAGTTCTTGAAGTCGATCAGGCGAAGAGAAGTAATCATGGCGTCGTCTCCAGCCCGAGGGCGCCCTGGCGCGGGCGGGAGAGGCCGGCGCGGGCGGCGATGTGGTTGGACAGCGATTCGAGGATCGCGCGCTCTTCCGAACCGGCGGGCGCGAGTTCGATCAACGCCTGCAGCAGCCGGGCGAACAGGGCGTGGCGTCCGAGGCCGTGGTCGTCGATGTAGCCGTTCACCCGTGCCTCGTCGCCGGCGCGCCAGAGATGCATCAGCCGGTGCGCCCGGTCGATCAGCGGCACGGGCCGCCCGCCCGGCCCCTCATGTCCGAGCCATTTGGCCTTGCGCCGGCTCCAGGGCAGCAGCTTCGCCTTGCCGCCTTTGCCGCCGGCACCCGGTTCGACGTCCTCGTCGCTTGCGGCTTCGTCGTCCTCCAGTTCGTCGAACAGTGTGCGGCCGGGACGCGAGAGGATGTCGAAGCGGTCCGAAAGGTCCCGGTCGGAGAGGTTGCAGGACAGCGCATAGAGAATGCAGGCCCCGGCGGGCGCCTCGCCTAGGCCGAAGTCGCCCCGGTGCAGCAGGTAGTAGGTGGTCACGTCGTCCAACCCGCTGGCGGCGTCGGCATCCCCATCGGCGGTCAGCACGCGGCCGACGACGAAATCGACCACCATCCGGCGCACCTCGCGCAGGAATTCCGAGACGGTCAAGAGCGCGCCAGGGTCGTCGGCTTTCCTCACCGCCGGATGTCTGGAGAATGCTTCGAGCGCCGGCCCCGTTGCCGCCCATACAAAATCCGGTCCGCGAATACCTGCATCCCAGAAGTCGCGCAGCTTGCGTGTGATGTTCTCGCGCATCTCGGAAAGCACCGAGCTGTCCCAGCCCGGCCGGGTCGACTGCGGGCGCTTGCGGCAGACGAGCCATACCGAGGAGGCCAGGGCGGCGGAGGCAAGCGAACGCTGGCGATTCTGCATCTCCGTCTGGATCGGCCAGGAACCATCCACCACGAAGCCGGCGCGGATCAACGCAGCCGCGAGGGTCTCCCAGGCGTCTGGAGACTTGTTGGCGAACACCACCACAAGCCGCCCGTTCGGGTTCAGCGCCTCATGGCACCTCTCGAAGGCCCGCGCCATGCCGTCTTCGTAGGTTTGTTTCGAGAGCGCCTTGTCGCCACCGAAGCGGCTCGCGTCGTCGATCAGTTCGCCGTTCTCATTGGCCGTGTCCCATTTCGGTCCGAGTGGATTGGCGAAGACGGGATCGGATTCCGGCACGACGCCATGGAGCGCGCGACGCAGCCAGACATAGAAGAAGTCCATCAGGTCCGAATAAGGAATAGCGTCGTAATAGGGCGGGTCGGTGCAGATCACATCGAACCCGCCGGGCGCAGCATCCGTGGCGGATTGCTTCAAGACAGTCGCGTCAGGAGCGCTTTTCGCCGCCTGCTGCAAGTGCTCGACGACGCGGGCGATCCATTCGACGGCCTGAATGAATCCGCCGGTCGTATCGGCCAGAGGACAAGACTCGGCGAAATCCCATACAACGGGAAGAGCGAACCGGGCGAACGTGCTGCGAATCTTCTCGGGATCGTTGGTCCAGGTCGCCAGTGCGCTGCCCCGGTCGGCCAAACGGCCCAGCGATGGGGCTAGACAGGCCAACACCGCCAGTCGCCATTCTTCAGGGACTTGCTTCATGCTTTCGGGAAGGCGGCGCGTCTCGCTCACGAACGTTCCCAGCGTCAATAGCTGTCGGTCTGTGAACAACTTGGCCCAGCAGTCGAGACCGTAGTTCTCCACCGAGAAGGCCCTGGAAGCACCCTGTCCCTGGCGGGGTGTTGGCTCTGTCAGCAGTCCGAACGGAATATCCGCGTAGAGCGCCTCAATCTCTTCCGACGACACCTCGGCTGCGACCAGTTCCTCGTCTTCGGGCAGCCGGTATTCCTTTCCCTTCGGCCCGTCCACGGCCACCGTGGTCATAACAGCGCCTAGCCGTCCCGCACGGCCTTCAAGGCGAATGTCCTCCATGCTCATTATCGCCGTTTCGCAACAAGGGCAGTGCGCACCGCTACGAGTCATTGTGCCGGCGCCGAGCCGTTTATCGTGTTCGCGCTGTTGCGCCGCATTGCCGCCAGCGCGCGGCACGTCGGTCTCCACGCCGAAATCGACTCCGGCCCCATCCGCGTTCGGCGCCATGGTGAGCAGCACGCGCTTGTTGTCCTTCTTGCAGAGCCAGCGCGTCTTGAGCAATGGCACTGTCGCCCGGCAGCCTTTGCAGCGCACCGTGCGCGCCCACAGATAGGCCACGGTGGGCTTCGAGACCCAGCGCGGGTTGCGCGGGTCCTGCAGATACGCCCCGTCGAACCTGACGTTCAACGGCCCGGCGTCGGTTTCGCCCCTTTCGTCCGGCGCCAGCAGCGCGAGCGGCCGTTCCTCATAGGGCCTGCCACCGGGCGCGAGCGCCTGGAATTCGGCATAGGTGGGATAGCGCTCCGCCAGCGTCGCGCGGACGCGGGCCAGCACATACCGGCCCCAGGCGCGCAGCTGCCAGGCAAGGTCGGCTTGGAGAAGCGCGCTGCCGCCTTCAAGGACATCGTCGAGCAGTGCCGGCTCCGCCTCGCCGCCGTCCTTGCCGAGTCCCAACGCGGTGAGCTGGCGGGCCAGAGCCTTGCCCTTGAGCCCCTTAGCCTTCAGGAACGCCCCCATGAAGTCGCTGTCGGCGCGCGCGAAATCGGGCAGCGGGAGCGTCTCCCCGGCAAAACGGCGCGGATAGTCGAGCGTGCATTTGAGGATGAACCAGGCCACCGGGTTGATGTCGATGGCGGTCGCTTCGCAGCCCAGCCGCATCGCCTCCAGCGGGATCGCGCCGCCGCCGGCGAAAGGGTCCAGCACCCTGGGCGCGCGTCCGCCATAGGCGCTGTGGATTTTCTCGCGGAACCAGTCGAGGTCGGGGCCGTCCTGGCGCCCCCAATGCAGGATGCCGCCGCTCGTCTCCCGCTTGCGCCGCTCGACCGTCCGCCCGTTCCGCCGCTCGGTCTTGACCGTCTCGACGATCTCGCCAGCAAGCCGGCGATAAATCTCCTTGCGCTCCGCCGCATTGCCGGGGTCCGGCAGCAAGGTCGCGATCAGCGCCGCCCGGCAAGCCGCCAGCGGCCGCCGCGCCGGCCATATGTGCAATGTCGAGATATGCCCGTGCCGAACATTCTTCTCATGCACAGAGTCGATCGACACCCGCTCCAGCGGGAAATCGACCTCGATCAGGCGGGGCGCGTCGGAATTCATGGAGTGGTGTCCCGGGAAGTTGGATCCTCCGGTTCGATGAGAACGAATGGGTTTGTGTGCAAAATGCTTCCGTCGGGGCGCTTCTCCACGATTCGAGCGAAGGATAGCTCGCAACTCTTACTACGCAAAAACCGCGAAAACAACTTTAGGTAGTCCATATCAGGTTCGCACTTCGCGAATTGGTGGAGTTCCTTGCCAGCAGCTGTAAGGAGAAAATTAGGAACATCTACTTTCACTTTTCCTCCTTTCGTCGAAATCTTCAAAATTAATTGTTGGTACAGAATCAAAACATTGTCAGACGGTCCATCAAAACTCAATTCCTTTATGAGCATAGGGCTAGCGTTAACGAGACCAGCGTCTTGAAGTGCAAGCAAATTGTTGTACGACAAAGCTGAACAATTCGTATTCACGCCATCAGACTGAAATATGAAGTCATGGATAACGTAACCGCATACGTTTTGGAATTTCCGCGCATCTCTACTCGTTATGTTCTTGAGAGTATCAAGCGTCCGCAAAGACGTTCTTCCAGCGCTCTCAACTTCTCCCGAGAGCACCTTCGACCATAGCTTCTGCATGTCCTCGGAGGAGACATCTTGAACGCAGTCGAAGAACCGCGCGGTCCAGTCGGGGTCGGGCTCGTGTTCGGGTACCTCCTTGTCACCGAGACCGGCTGCGGCGTCCCGGACCACAGAAGCGATGTTCGCCTGACGCTTTTTCTCCTGGAACTCGATACGTTGCTGGATTCCTTCCGGTCCGATGTCCAGCATCCCGCGCCCCGCCTCATCCTGCTCGACGAGGGAACGGCGCGCTTCGGCCTGCGCGTCGGCAATGAGTTTCAGGCTGTCTCCCTCGGCTTCCGCTTCGATGCGCCTGACCGTAGCCGCCTGGCGCGCCCTCCACGGCCCCAGCATGGAACCCGCCACCGCGCCAATACCGCTGGCCGTATATTTCAACAGCATTTCGATCGCCGAGACCTTCAGGTTCAAGTCCACCATCGCCGCTTCTCTCTCACTT
>JAPOZD010000123.1:0-6941 GCA_026706245.1 Alphaproteobacteria bacterium | reverse complement strand
CCACGACTCCGACACAACAATGGCCGCCGTCATCCACCGCTAAATCGCGCCGTCAACCCGCGTCGCGCCGAATCGCAGAGCTTCATGCTCCCGCCTCGTCCATGCTCGCCGACAGGATATCCGATTCAGCGATGACAACACTCCCCTTGGCCCGCGCCAGCAGCCGGCCGAACGGGTCACGGACCTTAATCAGTCGGGGATGGGGCGTAGCGCAGTCGAAGACAACGTAGAGCCAGTAGCGGTCCCGCAGGTTGCAGGCGGCCGCCCATTCGTTCTCGCTCACTTCGACGGGACCCGAGCCCGCGCGACCCTTGACCTCTATGGCCCGCTCCTCTTCCGGTCCTTGCGGGCCTGCGGGGCGCAGCGAGCGGAGATCGAAGCCCGGCCAGTCGCCGAGTCCGTGTCGGCGCGCAAACTCCGGTCGGGATACGTCATGCACGGTGGCACCGGCCGCTTCCTCGTGGGCGCGGGCCCGCTCCACGGCAATTGCTTCGACCCTCGCGTCATGCCGCTGTCGCTCTTCCGGATCGTCCGTCGGCAACACCAGCGCGTGGGCGATCATCGCTGTCCCGCCCGGCTCGATCAGGGACGCCTCCGCGTCCAGCAGCGCCAGGCCTTGCTTCTTCTCCGCTATGAGCTGGCTCTGCTCGTTCCTTACGAGGGCCAGTTCCGCCTGCGCGCGGGTATCGCCCTGGCGCGCATCGCTGCTCAGGCGTTGGCGCTTCGCCATCAGCTCCGCGATCTTGTGATCGTAGCCGCGCGCTGCCCAGTGACGCCGTTCCGGCAATCCTTGCTGGACGCTCAAGCGGCATTCCTGCGCCATGCCGGAAAGCCAATCTTCCTTCAGCCACGTTTCCGCGCTTTCCGTCAGTCGGCGCGCCTGCCGGGCCAACGGCACGCTTCCGGGGGGTATGCCGTGCGCGCCGCGCAACAGCAGCAGATGCTCCAGCGGGCAGGTCGAGATCGCGCCATCGCTTTCCTGCCGCAAGGCGACCGGACGGCTCTCGATTGTCTCCAGCGCCTCTCCGTCGCGGCGCAGAACCGACGTCTCTGCCAGATGAAGGAGGTAGGGCGCTTCGGCGAGAGGGTCGATAAAGATCGCGCCCCGCGCGGCCTCTCCCGCCCGGCGCGCCAGCAAGGCGGCGCAGAAGCGTTCGAACACGGGTTCGCCGGGATGCATCCAGACGGCGCTGTCGGCGGCTGCCGGGCGGTGGACGGTCAGGCGACCCCGCAGCGCTTCCGGATATATGTCCATTGCTTCGCGCAGTGCGTCGGCAGCGCCGGGTTGTGCGGGAGCAAGGTCGAAAAGATCGTTCGGGTCGCCTTCCAACCGCAGGTCGATCAACGGGGATGCAGCTTCGACGAAACGGCGGACATAGCCGGGAAGCAGGCGGCGGTACTGTTCCCGCTCCATCGCCGCCTTGAGTTCGGGAAGGCGGCTGCGAACCTCGCCGCCGTCGAGCAAGGTCCGCTCGCGTTCGGCGATGGCGGTCACTCGGTCGGGCGTCAGGCGGCTGTCGAGCTCTTCGATGGCTTCCCGGGCGCCGGCCTCCGTCGCCGCCATCTCAAGGTAGCCCTTGAGCGGGATGTTCTCGAAGAGACGACCGATGACATCGAAGACCTTGTCCGAACGAAGCTGCGCGCGGATCGCGTCCAACTTCTCGAGAAGGACATTGAGAACCCGCCCTTCGCGCGTTTCTCCGGCGATCAGATTGGCGATCACCACCGGGTCGCGCTTCTGTCCGTAACGGTGGATACGCCCCATCCGCTGCTCCAGGCGCGCCGGGTTCCACGGGACATCGTAATTGACCATCAGCCAGCAGAACTGGAGGTTGATCCCCTCGCCGGCGGCGTCGGTGGCGACCAGAACGCCGGCGCCGCCCATGTCGGCCGGACGCCGGAACAGCTCGACCTGGGCTTCCCGTTCGCGGTAGCCCAGCCCGCCGTGGATCAGAGCCACCTGCCCGGTGAAGCCCAGCCCTTCCAGGCGGTTCACCAGGAACTCGGCCGTATCGCGGTGTTCGGTGAAGACGATGAGCTTTTCCCGGGCGAAAGCGGGATCGGCCATGAATGCGCGCAGCTTCTCGAACTTGGAGTCGTTGCCGGCTTCGGCGAGGCGGCGCGCATGATTGAGAAGGACCTCGACCTCGTCCCGCTCTTCCCGAAGCCCCGACAGGGCGGTCGTGACGAGACCGCCGAGCGCGGCCTCTTCGAACGCCTCGTGGCGCTCCGGTTCGCCGTCGTCCCCGGAATCCTCGTCTGCGGTTCGGGTTTCGAAGAAATCCGGCGTGTTGGCGACACGGGTCTGGCCTCGTTCCAGTTCGCCGACACGGCCGGCCCGGGCGAGTTCGATAGCCTCATCCAGCCGGGCGATGCGGCGCTCGAACGATCTCATCAGGGCGTAGGTCGAACTGGCCAGGCGACGCTGGAATACGCTCATCGCGAGACGCGCGGCGGAGCGGTTCAGGTTCTGCGCCTTGTTGTAGGTTTCGGCGATGTACTGCGTGGTCGCGTCGTAGAGGTCCTGCTCCGCCGGGCTCAAGGCGTAGCTCAAGGTGTCGCAGCGCCGTTGCGGATAGAGCGGCCTGCCGTCGGTGCGAACCATCTCTTCCTTGGTCCGGCGGATGAAATAGCGGCGCCGCTGTTCCTCCGGGAAGCTCTCGAAAGCATCGAAAGTCGCGAGCGCGTCCGGCGCAAGAAGCCGCCACAGGCAGTAATAGGGGAAGTCCTTGCCCATATGCGGCGTCGCTGTCAGCAGCAGCAGGTTGGCCGCCGACCAGCCGAGCCGCCAACGCGTATCCTCGACAGGCAGGCCGGCCAGCGCCTCAGCGAGGCGGTAGCGGCCCGTCTTGCGGACGTAGAAATCCCGCTCGCGATCGGCAGCCAGCTTGTGCGCCTCGTCGAAAACCACGAGGTCGTAAGGGCGTGCGGCGCCTAAGGCCACCGCCTCTCGCATCCGTTCGAACATGCGCTCGCCGGCGAGGGTGTCGATGCTGACGATCAGCCGGTCGCTCAGGGGGCCGGTGAACGGATTGCCGGAGCGCGCATCGGCGCCGCGCACAATGCGGAACGGAAGACGGAAAAGCGTGCGCATTTCCCGCTCCCAGTTGCCGACCAGGCCGGCGGGAGGAACGACGAGAACGCGCCGGATGAGGCGGCGTGCCAGCATCTCGCGAAGATAGAGGCCCGTCATGATGGTCTTGCCGGCCCCGGCATCGTCGGCGAGGAGGAACCGGAGCGGCGACTGGCCGATCATGTGTTCGTACACGGCGATTCGCTGGTGCGGCAGCGGATCGATCGAGGATATCTCTGCGGCAAAGGCCGGGTTGGAGAGGTGGCCATATGCGAGGCGGGTTGCCTCAGCGACCGCGGCGACCACCTCCGGTTTCGCCGCGAAGTCGAGCGCGGGCGGGACCGGAGCGGCGGCCAGTTCGGTCCGCCGGGACATTGCCCGGACATCCGCCTCCAAATCGGCGAGCCGCCGCCACGCGAGGCGGTTCGGCCTGGACTGGCCATTCTCCCACCGGTTTACCGTCGCGAACGAAACGCCGATCCGCTCCGCCATCCGCGTCTGCGTCAGCCCGAGCCGGTCCCGAAGGTCTCTGATCCGGGTCGGATAATCTTTGGGGATGTGGTCATTCGGCGCTCGCATCGCCTACCTTTGTAGAGGGAGTTTCAATCTAAGATTTGAAATCCCATGATATAGCATGTGCGGTAGAGCACATGCTATATCATGGGATTCTATTCGATGTCAAGACTTCTTCGCCGGCCGGATCTGATCCTCCTCCATAGAACTGGTCCTTCGTTAGGTTATGCAATGAGGAGGACCAAGGACGGCAGTGGGTGGTACGAACCGATGGAAAGCGTAAGCCGCTACGGTTGGTGAAGGTCCCACATGCTGCGGGAGCGTGCCATAGGCCAGCCTTGGAAAGCGATGACGGCGCATTGCCGGCGAACCAGCGCTGGCGGCTGTCCAGCGTCGTTGACGGCGGTCGGAGCCAGCCATAGTCTCGCCGGCTTGATAGGCGATGCCGGCCCGACCGGATATCGACACGGGGAACGGGTGTCTGGACATGAACGACCGGACCGGCTTCGGCCCGGTGATTTCCCGGCTCCGCAAGGCGAAGGGGCTGAGCCAGAAGGACCTCGCCGCGCGCATCAGGCGCGAGGACGGCGCTGCGATCTCGCCGCAATACCTGAACGATATCGAACGCGGGCGCCGCAACGCGCCTCCCGATCATCTCGTCCGTCAGTTCGCCGAGGTTCTGGAAATCGACGCGGACTACCTCTTCTCGCTTGCAAACCGGCTGCCGGAGGACCTGCGGGACGACATCCAGGCGGGACGCCTGTCGGAGGATGACATATCCGAAGTGATGATGGCGTTCCGCCGCCGGCGTGACACCCAGGACTGACCGGGGCCGGAGATCCGGAATGATCCGGTTGCGTCCGAGACGGATGGTCGAGGATGCCACCGGCCGTTTCCCGGCGCGGCCGGTCTTCGGGATAACGGACATGGATCACGACTGCGAGCGGATCGTCATGGACTTCCTGATGGATCGCCACGGACAGGTCCGTTATCCTTTCGCGACCGACGACCTTACCGCGCTGATCGAGCGGGACACGGAGGACCTCGATCTCTACGCCGATCTCCGTCGGTATGGCGACCATGTCGAGGGCGTGACGATCTTCAACCCGGGCGGCAAGCCGAGCGTGAAGATCAGCCGGGGTCTGGCGGTCAGCCGGCGCCAGGTCAACCGGTACCGCAGCACGCTCGCCCACGAATACGCCCATGTCCTACTGCACGCCTCTCTCTTCGACGATTCTGCCGGGCGACCGGTGTCGGAACGAACGTCCCGTGGCGTGGACTGGATGGAATGGCAGGCCAACTATGCCGCCTTTGCGCTGCTGATGCCGAAGACCGGGCTGGCTCTCGCGGTCGAGGAGCATGCCGACGAGTGGGTGAGATATGCCCCGCCGCAAGCCGCCAGCGCCGAAGGCGTGAGCATGATCCGCGCGGTGAGCCGGCGCTTCGCCGTTTCCGGCGCCGCCGCCCGTATCCGGCTTGAACAGCACTTCTATCTCCAGATCGAACGCGAGCACCCGGAAACAGTCTGAAAAAAAGCGCGGCAAGGGGCTTGCGGCGTCTTGCGCAGGGATGCTACGCAGTTACGCGGATATGCGGATACGCCGTTTTAGGTAGAAAAGGTTGCCATTGCCGGATGCAACGGAAGGAACGCCATGACGCTTTCGCTCGCAGGCTTCGACTACTTCTTCCATGCCCAGGAGACCGTGGGTGGACTGGTCCGGACCGAGTGGTCGATCGCGCCCTCCGGGGAAATGGACGAAGACCAGGCGAAGCAGGAAATGTGGGCGCTCGCCCACGCCCACGCCGATCTGCTCGACCGGACGTTCCAAGGCTTGGTCGAGGGACACCGCTCGCCGGCCCTGGCGGCCGCACCGCAATCGACCATGTTCACCTGGACTATCCACTACAAGCTCACCGAGATCGGGCAGCGGCAAATCCGCTCGCGGCTCGCGGACATGTTCGGCCTCGACCGCATCGACGGGCGCGGCGAGTTCGAGCGGGCGCAGGCATTCGAAGCGGGGATCACCCTGCATGTGATGCGCGCCATCGTCGCAGGCCATCGCGACGATGCCAGGTTGTCCCTGAAGGTCGAGCACAAGCTGGGCCATGCCGTAAACGTCTGCCTGCTGAGGCATCTGCGAGAGACCGGCGGGCTGGAGATCGATGCGGCAACCGCCGCTCAGATGGACCGGCTGGAAACCCTGCTGGCTGTCGTCGACGACCGCTGGACGCCCGAGTTCCCCGTCCCGTTTGCAAACCCGGACGCCCCTGCCGCTCCGGAATCCTGAAGCCCGAAGAGGAACCTGCCTGCCATGGCCGACGACAAGAAATCCCGTCCGGGCCTGATGACCCGGCTCAGGAGCATCTCCCCCCGCACCAGCCTGAAATGGGTAGCCGGTATTGCCTTGCTGCTTCTCGCCAACGCCTCGTTCTCCATCATCGAGGAAGGGCATGTCGGCGTCGTCAAGCGATGGGGCAAGGCCGTCGTCCAGCTCGACCCGGGCTTCCACTTCAAGCTCCCGGTCGCCGAAACGGTCGAGCATATCGAGGTCCGTCAGCGTACCAATATCGAGTTCCTGAGCGCCGCCACGCAGGACCAGCTTCCGATCACCGCCACCGTCAGCGTCAACTGGACCGTCAATCGCGAATCGGCCATGGCGCTGTTCATTGCCTATGGCGGGCTCGACCAGTTCGAGGCCCGCATCCTCGACCCGAAACAGCGTTCGGCGGCCAAGGCGGCGCTGTCGATGTTCCCGGCCGACCGGATGATCCGCAATCGCCAGAAGGCCGTCGCCGCGATCATGACCGGCATGACGACCGAACTCGATGGCTTTCCGATCACCATCAACTCGCCGCAGATCGAGAATATCAGGCTGCCGAAGGAGTATGCCGAGGCGGTGCTGGAGAAGGAGCGTTCGCGCGAGAACGCCGAACGCGAAAAGCATGCGCTGGAGCGCCAGCGGCTGACTGCGCTGCAGGCGGTCAACACCGCCGAGGCCGACGCCCGGGCCAAGCGCATCGAGGCCGAGGCCGAAGCGTTCCGCGTAAGGAGGGAGGCAGAAGCCGAGGCGGAGGCGATCCGGCTGGTGAACGAGCAGCTCGCCCGCTCGCCCCGCTATATCGAGCTCACCCGGGCCAAGCGCTGGAACGGTGTCCTGCCGACCACCGTGCTGAACGAGGACGCGACGCCCCTGCTGTCGCTGAAGTAACGACCCGACCACATGAGGCCAAGTCCCGGCGTCCGTACATGATTGCGGGCGCGTCCGGGACGTCTTCGCTTGTCGCCAGGCAGATGGCCCCGACCTGTCAGAATCCGGCTGGTTCGATATCCGGACGGGCCGGTCGCTATCGAGCA
>JAPOZD010000117.1 GCA_026706245.1 Alphaproteobacteria bacterium | reverse complement strand
GGACTTGTTCCGGGCATCTCTCTCAACTGCTCCAGCCGGACGGCCGCATGGATGGCCGGAACAAGTCCGGCCATGACGGCAGAACTGTCGCTGGCCTACCCCGTCAACCCATTCACATAAGTCCCTCTTGTCCCGGTCCGTAACCGGAGCGCCCGCCGGCTCGGTTGCGCCGGTCCCCGCACCCCATCCGTTGCCCCGGTTCTCCGCTCCGGCAAGGACGGGGTTGCGCCTCACCCGAAATGCGGTCCAATCCGAACGGCTTGTGCTCTAGACTGCGCCGGCCCGGGATGAAGAGGGGAGAGCCCCATGCGTATCGTCGTCAACGGCCAGCAGGCTTTCGGCAAGGCGGTGCTCGACGCGCTGGTCGCGCGCAGCGAGGACGTCGTGGCTGTCTATTGCGCCCCCGATGCGAGACCCGACCGCCCGGACCCGTTGAAGGCCGCCGCCGGCGAGCGCGGCCTGCCCGTCTTCCAGCCGAAGAGCTTCCGCGACCCAGCGGTCCACGAGGAATTCGCGGCGCTGAAGCCGGACCTCTGCGTCATGGCCTATGTGACGAAGATCGTGCCCTCTTCATTCCTCGACCTGCCGACGCTCGGCACCATCCAGTACCACCCTTCCCTGCTGCCGCTGCATCGCGGCCCGAGCTCGATCAACTGGCCGATCATCCAGGGCCGCATGGAAACCGGCCTCACCATCTTCTGGCCCGATGACGGCCTCGATACCGGTCCCGTGCTGCTGCAGAAGAAAACCGCCATCGGCCCCGACGACACGCTGGGCAGCATCTATTTCGACCGCCTGTTCCCGATGGGCGTGGACGCGATGCTGGAAGCCGTCGATCTGGTGCGCGACGGCAAGGCCCCGAAGCTCGCGCAGGACGAGGCTGAAGCGACCTATGAGAGCTGGTGCACGGCGGAGGACGCCGGGATCGACTGGTCCCGCCCGGCCGGCGAAATCTACAACCTCATTCGCGGCTGCAACCCGCAGCCCGGCGCCTGGACCATGCGCAACGGCGCGAAACTCCAGATATTCGACGCGCGCCTCGCGGAAGCTCCGGCCGGGGCCGGGCCCGGCACGGTCCTGTCTGTCAGCGAAGACGGCGCCGTCATCGCCGGCGGCGGCGGCGCGGTCTGCGCGGTCCGGGTCCGCCCGGAAGGGGCCGGCAAGATCGCCGCGGCCGAGGCGGGGCTGGAACCCGGCGAAGTCCTGGGCGGATAGTGCGATATCCACTCGGTTTGAAACGAGCGGCTGCCCTTCGATACGCGCCCGCTGACGCGGGCGCTACTCAGGGTGAGGGAACGAGGAAGGCAGAGCTCCGGGACCTCCCTCATCCCGAGTAGCGGCGGAGCCGCGTATCGAGGGACGGCCGGGTTTCCATTCCAACTCGAATGCGGACCAGAGCGCGGGATTGCTATTCCGATACATTTGCGACCGACAATTCCACCGCATGCAGGAATGAGCGCGCGGAAGAGCGCGGGGTCATCAGCAGGAAGCTGTCCGCTCCGTCGCGCAGGACGATGACCGCAAGATGCTCCATGACGGTGCGTGCGACGCAGCCTTCCGGGAAAGCGGCATCGTCGAGGTCGAGCATGCAGATGCGCTCCAGCGCCGCGCGCGCACCCCTGCCCTCGATCCGCAGCATGGCCCAGCTGTCGGACTGGTCGGTGACATAGGCGGCCGGGCCGAGCGCCGCGGACGCGGTGTCCGCCGCACGGTCGGGATCGGGCGCTTCGAACAGGATGAACATCTGATCCGGCTGCATGCCGAGAACACGCGCCCCGAACCGGTCGCCCGGAACCGACTCGCCGGTCGATGGGCGGGAGGCGCCGAAGCCCTCGATCAGCGCCGTGGCGAAGGCGTCGTCGCCGCCGTTCGGCACGGCTGCGGAAACCAGCGACAGGCCGGCCGCCTCGGCCAGCGCAACGCCGCCGAAGGCTCGGGCGTAGCCGCCAAGCGGCGTGCGGGCCGTCAGCGCAAACTCAGCCACGGAGCCTCTCCCCGTCCGGATCGAGGAAATGCGCCGAGACGATCTCGACCGGCACGTCCTTGCCCCGCACCCCGTCCCAGGCGCGCACCGTCTCGCCGATCCGGGCGCGGCCGTTGCGGATGAAACCGAGGCCGATCGAATGACCCAGTTCGGGCGACCAGGCGACCGATGTCATCCAGCCCTCGTCGGTTTCCGTCACGGCCCCGGCGCCCGGGGCCAGGAAATGCGCGCCGGCGGCCAGTTGCTGCGACCGGTCCACGGGCCTGAACCCCATCATCTCCAGCCCGCCCTCGCGGTTCAATTCCGGCCGCTCGGACAGGGTATTGCCGATGCAGTCCTTCTTCTTCGACACCATGCGCTGCATGCCGAGCATGCGCGCCGTGGTCTGGCCGTTCAGCTCGTTGGCCGCCGCATGCCCTTTCTCGATCCGCATGACACCCAGCGCCTCGGTGCCATAGGCGACGGCCCCGAATTCCTCGCCGGCTGCCATCAGCGCGTCCATCAGCGCTTCGCCGTAGCGCGCCGGCACGGCGAGCTCATAAGCCAGTTCGCCCGAGAAGGAGATGCGGAACAGCCGGGCCGGGGAGCCGCCGCACACGCTGACTGCGCCGCAGGCCATGAAAGGGAAGGCCTCATTGGAGATGTCGTGCCCGGGATCGACAATCTTCCGCAGCAGCGCGCGCGAATTGGGGCCGGCGACGGCGAACTGCGCCCATTGTTCGGTCACCGAGATCAGATGGACGTCCAGCCCCGGCCACAGGCACTGGCGGGCGAACTCCAGGTTGCGGAACACCAGCACGGCGTTCACGGTCGTCGTCGTCATGACGAAATGATTCTCGCCGAGCCGGGCCGTGGTGCCGTCGTCATAGGCGATGCCGTCCTCGCGCAGCATCAGGCCGTAGCGCACCTTGCCGACCGCCAGCGTCGCGAAGCCATTGGCATAGACCCTGTTGAGGAACTCGGCCGCGTCGCGCCCCTGGATGTCGATCTTGCCGAGCGTCGTGACATCGCAGATGCCGACCGAGCCGCGGGTCTGCA
>JAPOZD010000180.1 GCA_026706245.1 Alphaproteobacteria bacterium | reverse complement strand
ATCCGGGCATCTCCCTCGGGACCGTCGCGGCGGCGGAAGTGGATGCCCGGAACGAGTCCGGGCATGACGGGAAGAGGGCGCTAGGCCATTCGGCTGCGCTTCCCGTTCGCGCTCTTCGTGCTGCCGGCGCTGGCGGCCCTGATCGGCCTCGGCGTCTGGCAGCTTGACCGGCGGGAGTGGAAGCGGGAGCTGATCGACCGCGCGGCGGCGGGGCTCGCCGAACCTCCGCTCACCGCGATTGCCAGCGTCGGCCCCGGCGACGCGTGGCGCCGCGTCCGGCTCGCGGGCGCGTGGGAGGCTCCCGAACTATTGCTTCAGAGCCGCACCTGGAACGGCCGGGTGGGTTTCGACGTGCTGGCGTCCTTCCGGCCTTCGGGCGCGGCGGTTTCGGTGCTGGTCAACCGGGGCTGGGTGGAGCCGGCCCGCCGCGCGCCGGATACTCGCCCTCCGCCGCCGGCGGCGCTGGAGGGCGTGGTGCGCTTCCCGAGCAAGACGGGCCCCTTCGCCGCCGACAACGACCCGGCGCGCGGCATGTGGTTCCATATCGACCCCAAAGCAGCGGCGGCGCATCTCGGCCGGCCGCTCGTGCCTTTCTACATCCAGGCCGCGCCCGCCACCGCCGCGCCGAACGCGGCGAATGTTGCTAATGGCGGCGTTAGCGCCGCCGCCGCACCAGACTGGCCGCGCGCCCGCCCGCCGGAGCCGCGCTTCCGCAACGACCACCTGCAATATGCGCTCACCTGGTTTGCGCTCGCCGGGGCGGTGGCTATCCTCTATCTGGTCTGGCGGCGCCGGACGGGGAGGGAAGGGCCGGAATGAGGGGACGGGATGTCGCGCCAGCTTCGCCTTAACCTGTTCGTCCACAGCCGCGGCCATCACGAGGCGTCCTGGCGCCATCCCGAGGCTTCGCCGCTCGCGCTGACGGATTTCGAATTCCACCGGGAGCTCGCCCGCAAGGCGGAGGATGCGGCGTTCGATTCGATTTTCCTGGCGGATACGCTCTCCATGTCCACCAGCGAGGTGGCACATACCGCGCGCAGCTGGTTGGAGCCGATCACGCTGCTGGGCGCGCTCGCCGCCGCGACCTCAAGGATCGGTCTGATCGCCACAGCTTCCACCACTTATACAGAGCCATTCAACCTCGCCCGCCAGTTTGCCTCCCTCGACCACATCAGCAGGGGCCGCATCGGCTGGAACATCGTGACTTCATGGTCGGTCGCCGCCGCGCACAATTACGGCGACGACGTGCAGGTGAGCCACGCGGAACGCTATGAGCGCGCCGAGGAATACATGACGGTCGCGAAGGCGCTCTGGGACAGTTGGGCCGACGATGCGGTGCTCGACGACCGCCCGGCCGGCCGCTACGCGAAGCCCGGCAGCATCCGCGCCCTCGACCATGCCGGCGCGCATTACAAGGTCGCCGGGCCGCTGAATGTGCCGCGCTGCCCGCAGGGGCGGCCGGTCTTCGTGCAGGCGGGTTCCTCCGAAACGGGGCGCGATTTCGCTGCCCGCCATGCCGAGGTGGTGTTCACTGCGCAACTCGAGAAGGCGACGGCGCAGGCCTTCTACGCCGACCTGAAGGCGCGGGCGGCGAAGGCCGGGCGCGATCCGGGCGGCGTGGCGATCCTGCCGGGGTTCAGCCCCCTCATCGCCGATACGCGGGAGGAGGCGGAGCGCCTGGCTCTCGAACTGAACGGGCTGGCGGACCCGGAGGTGGGCCGGAAGCGGCTCTCCGGGCGCTTCGGCGGCTTCGATTTCGGCCATCTCGAACTGGACCGGCCGCTGACGGCGGCGGATTTTCCCGATCCCGATACAGTCGAGGCGGCGCGGAGCCGGGCGGCGACGATCGTGGGCCTGGTCGAGCGCGAACGTCCGACCTTGCGCCAGTTGCTGGCGAAGCTCGCCGGCGCGCGCGGCCACTACACCTTCGCCGGCACGCCGGAGCAGACGGCGGACTTCATGGCGGAGTGGCTCCGCGACGGCGCCGCGGACGGCTTCAACCTCATGCCGCCCGTGCTGCCCTGGATGCTGGATGCCTTCATCGAGCGGGTGCTGCCGATCCTGCGCGAGCGGGGCCTCTTCCGCGACGCCTATACCGGCTCGACGCTCCGCGCCCATTACGGCCTCGCCCGGCCCGCGCCCGAACTCCCGCCGGGCGCGCGGCCGATCTAGCCCCTAGCCAGGAGAAGCAACGCCATGAGCGCCACCCCCGTGACCTTCTATTCCGAGGGCTTCAGGCTGGTAGGGGACCTTTACCGCCCCGACGGCCTCGCGGCGGGCGAGAGGCGGGCGGGCATCGTGCTTTGCCACGGCTATACCGGGGTGAAGGACCTCTATTTGCCGGACAATGCCCGTGTGCTGACGGAAGCCGGCTATGTCGTGCTCGCCTTCGACTACAAGGGCTGGGGTGAGAGCGAGGGGCCCCGCACACGGCTTGCGCCTTACAGCCGGGTCGCGGACGTGCAGGCGGCGCTGACATATCTTGGCGCGCAGGCGGAGGTGGACGAGGCGCGGCTCGGCATCTACGGCACCAGCTATGGCGGCGCGACCGTGGTGTGGACCGGCGCGGTGGACCGGCGGGTGAAATGCGTCGTCAGCGTGGTCGGCATCGGCCACGGCGAACGCTGGATGCGCAGCGTGCGCCGGCCGGACGAGTGGTTCGACCTGCTGGAACGCTCAGACGGGGACCGGGTGAAGCGCGCGATGGAGGGCGAGTCCGAGTTGGTCGAGCGCAGCGAGGTGCTGCTGCCGGACCGCCAGTCCGCGGAGCTGGCCGCCGCCGCGCGCCGCAATGTCCCTTCGGCGCTCAACACGCTGCCGCTCGAATATGTCGATGAGACGCTGGGCTTCCACCCGGAGTGGATCGTGGACAGGATCGCGCCCCGCCCGGTGCTCTTCATCACCACCGACGACGACCGGCTGGTCCCTCCCGAGGAGTCGCAGGCGCTCTACGACCGGGCCGGCGATCCGAAAAAGCTGGTCGTGCTCGAAGGCTACGGCCATTACGAGGTCTATGTGGACCCCGCCTTCACCGACGCGATGGACGAAACGGTGGCCTGGTTC
>JAPOZD010000281.1:1933-27680 GCA_026706245.1 Alphaproteobacteria bacterium | reverse complement strand
GGGGATGCGGCCGAACTCGATGCCTTCCTCGGTCAGCGACTTGGCCTCGTCAGGCGTCGTTTCGCCGTAGATCGCATGGCTGTCGGCTTCCCCGTAATGGATGCGCCGCGCCTCTTCCGCGAAGCGGGGGCCGACATAGTCGCAGTTTTCCTCGACCTTGCGGCGCAGCTCCCGCAGCTCCCGCATCATGGCGGCCCGGCGCGCCGAGGACTTGTCGGCGGCGTTGTCCGTTCCCTTGGGCGCGACATTGGGCGTCATCAGGCTCTTGCGCGCCGAGCTGTCGCCGCAATGCGGGCACATCACCTTGCCCTCTGCGATCTGCGCGTCGCAGGCGGCGCTGTCGCGGAACCAGGCCTCGAACTCGTGCTCGTTCGCGCAGGTGAGACGGTAAACGATCATGGCTCACATATAGTGCCATGAAGGAACCGATGCCAGTCTCGGCCTGGATCGCGCGGTTCGCCCCTCTCGTGCCGCCCGCCGCGCCGGTGCTCGACCTCGCCGCCGGCGGAGGCCGTCATGCGCGGTTCTTCGCCGCCCGCGGCCATCCGGTGCTCGCCGTGGACCGGGACATATCCCGGCTGCCGGGCGGCCTTGCCTGGGACCTCGAGGACGGCAGCCCCTGGCCTTTCGCCGACCGGCGGTTCGGGGCCGTGGTGGTGGTCAATTATCTGCACCGGCCGACGCTTCCCGCCACGGTTTCGCTTGTCGCGCCGGGCGGCCTCCTGCTCTACGAAACATTTGCCCAAGGTCAGGAAGCTTTCGGGCGTCCGCGCAATCCGGACTTCCTTTTGCGGCCGGGCGAACTGCTCCAGGCGGTCGGCGGCCGCCTTGTCGTGCTGGCCTATGAGCACGGCAGGGTGGAAGGCCCGAGGATGGTTCAGCGTATCGCGGCGATCGACCCCGGCCCCGCCGGCCGGCCGGAGGCGTCCTCCTCCATTTCGACATCCCGGTAAACCTTGGCCGAGAGCACGAGGCCGAAGCCGATCTGGAGCGTCAGCATCGCCGTGCCGCCATAGGAAATGAACGGCAGCGGCACGCCGACCACCGGGATCAGGCCGGCGACCATGGCGACATTGGCGAACACGAACAGGAAGAAGGTGAAGGTGACGCCGAACGCCAGCAGCCGGGTGAAATCGTTGCGCGCCATGAAGCCGATGGCGAAGCCGTAGCCCATGATGGCCAGGTAGAGCGCGAGCACGAACAGGCCGCCGGCAAGGCCGAATTCCTCGGAAATGACGGCGAAAATGAAGTCCGTGTGGCTTTCCGGCAGGAAGCCCAGATGGCTTTGCGTGCCCTCCAGATAACCCTTTCCGAATTCGCCGCCCGAACCGATGCCGATTTTCGACTGAAAGCCGTGATAGCCGGCGCCGGCAAGGTCGCGCCCGGGATCGAGGAAGGTGAGCACCCTGTCGCGCTGATAGTCCTTCAGCCCGTACCAGACCGCCGGCACCAGCGCGCCCGCCGCGATGCCGAAAAGCGCGAACAGCCGCCAGGAGATGCCGCCCAGGAAGAGCAGCGCCACACCGCCGGCCCCGATCATGGCCGCCGTGCCGAGATCGGGTTGCCGCGCCACCAGCAGCGCCGGGACCGCAATCAGCGCCAGCGCCAGCAGCAGCCGGGGCACGCTGTTCGCCTCACTGTCGTCGAGGGCGTGGAAATGGCGGGCCAGCGCCAACACCAGCGCGATCTTCATGAATTCGGACGGCTGGACCGACAGCGGGCCGACTTTCAGCCAGCGCTGGGCCCCCATGCCGACCTCGCCCAGGAACTCCACCCCGACAATGAGCAGGAGGGAGGCGGCATAGATCGGATAGGCGCAACGCAGCCAGAACCGGATATCGATCAGCGCAACGGCCATCATGACCATGAGGCCGGCGCCGAAACGCAGGGCATGCGGGCCGGCCCAGGGCCGGATGTTGCCCCCGGCGGCCGAATAGAGCATTGCGAACCCGACTGCGGTGGTGAGCGCCAGGAGAATGACCAGCACCCAGTCTATTCGCAGCAGCAGCCCGCCGACGCCAAGGCCTGGCCGGCGCACTTCCCAGGCTTTCATGATGCGGCGGTCTCCGCCTTCTGGGCGGCCAGCAGCAGGTCGCGCGCGATGGGTGCGGCCGCCTTGGACCCGCTGCCGCCATGCTCGACGACGACGGCGGCGGCGTAGCGCGGCTTGTCGGCAGGCGCGTAGCCGACGAAGAGCGCATGGTCGCGCTGTTCCCGCGGCAGGTCCTCGTTCTTGCGAACGCCGAGCCGGCGCTCAAGCCTGGAGATGCGCCTGACCTGGGAGGTGCCGGTCTTGCCCGCCATCTCGAACCCGGCTTCCTCGATCCGGGCATTCCAGGCGGTGCCCCGCCGCGAGCCGGTGACGGCGGCCAGGCCCTTGCGCACGATCCTCAGAAATCGTCTGTCGATCTTGAGCTCGGGGGCGTTCCCGCCGCCGATCAGCCTGGGGAGGACCGCATGGGCGCCATTGGCGAGCCGGGCGGTCATGGTCGCCAGCTGGAGCGGCGTGGCGAGCACGTAGCCCTGTCCGATTCCGGCGAGCAGCGTCTCTCCGACCTGCCAGGACTCGTCGCGCGCCTTGCGCTTCCAAGCCTTGGTGGGAATGAGCCCGTCATGCTCCCCGGGAAGTTCGATGCCGGTTGCCGCCCCGAGACCGAGTTTCCTCGCCATTGCCGCGATCCGGTCGATGCCCGTCCGCTGTGCGATTTCGTAAAAGTAGATGTCGCAGGACTGCTGGAGCGCCTTGAAGAGATCGACATGCCCGTGCCCGCCGCGGCGCCAGCAATGGAACCGCCCGGTGCCGAGCTCGTGGACGCCGTTGCAGAAGAAACGCTGGTCCGCCGACACCACCCTCGCTTCGAGCGCCGCCAGCGCAACGGCAATCTTGAAGGTCGATCCGGGCGCATACTGGCCGGAAACGGCACGGTTGCTGAGCGGATGCAGGGGGTCGCCGGCGAGAGACAGCCACTCCTGCCGGTCCGCGATGCCGTCGTGGAAGGCGCCGGGGTCGAAACTGGGCGCCGACACGGTGGCCAGCAGGCCGCCGCTCCGCACATCCATCAATACGGCCGCGCCGGTCTCCTTCCCGAACAGGCCGGCTGCGAAACGCTGGAGCCCGGCGTCGAGCGTGAGGCGAAGCGTTTCGCCGGACAGGCCTTCCTGCCGGCCCAGCTCCCGCCGCTGGCGGCCGGTGGAGGTAATCTCCATCAGACGTGTGCCGGCCGCACCCCGCAATGTTTCGTCCTGGGTGCGCTCGACGCCGGTTTTCCCGATGCGGAAATCGGGCATGCGCAGCAGGGAGGCTGAGTCGGACCGCTCCAGGTCCTTCTGCGACACGCGGCCGACATAGCCGATGGCGTGGGCGGCCGCCGGCCCGAGCGGATAGATCCGGCGCTGCGCGGCATTCGTGAAAATGCCCTCGCGTTCTGCAATCGCCAGCGACAGACGGGCCATTTCCTCCCATGACATGTCGTCGAGGACGACGACCGGCTCGAAGCCCGGCTGTTTTTGCACCGCTCTTCGGACCCGCTCGCGCGCTGTCGGGCCCAAGGTCGCGAGACGCCCGATTTCATCCAGCGCGACATCGATCGGGCCGGCCTTTTCCGGGACCAGCAGCAGGCGGTAGGTCTCCCGGTTGCGGGCCAGCGGCCGGCCCCGGCGGTCCAGAATCTCGCCGCGTTCGGGCGCCAGCGGGCGTTCGGCGGTGCGGTTGTCCTCGGCGCGGCGCGAATAGCGCTCGCCCTCCACCACCTGCAACTGCACCAGGCGCCCCGCCAGCAGCCCGATCAGGCCGACCTGGACGCCGCCGACGAGCAGGGCGCGGCGGCGGATCAACTGGGTCCTGCTGCTAACGCCCGCCATCAGGCGCTCCGTTTCAATGCCGCGGAATCCAGAACGGCCAGCGCCCCCGCAACAGCCGGGAAGGTCAGCACGGTAAGCAGGAGCACGGCCAGAGGCGCTCCGACCGAGAGTGCCGCGCCGTAGTAGAGGGAAGCCCCGAGCCACGCGAGCGCGCTTGCCGCGCACGCCACGACGGTGAACACCGCCCAGCCGGCGACAAAGGGTTGGCCGACTACCAGGAAGCGCTGGCTGCGCGCGGCCCCAAGCACGAACAGATAGACAAGCGCCATGAGTCCGAACGGCGCGTCCGCGACGCTGTCATGCGTGAGGCCGACAGCAAAGACGAAAGGCGCCGGCACAAGGTCCGGGCGCCGTCCGGCCCAGTAATGCACTGCCGCAACGGCAAGGGCAGGCGCGGCGCGGTCGCCGATCCAGGGCACAAGCGAGATGAGCAGCAGCACGATAATGCTTGCAGCGGGAACCGCCGCGCGCGCCGCCCGGTCGAGATGCGCCAGCATCTATTCCCCGGCAAGCGACGTCCGGCGCGTCCCGGTCGATGACCCGAACGAACTCCAGCCGCGTCCAGTCCACATGCGGCACCACTTCCACGCCGCCGCCCGAGCGCGCGGCAGCGCTGATATCGCCAACGGGAAGGCCGGGAGGAAATATCCCGCCGCGACCGGAAGTGACGATGACATCTCCGGCTGCCAGAGCGGCATTCCGCGGCAGGAAGCGCAGATGGGGCCGGGCGCTGTTATTGCCGACCAGAATGGCATGGACCCGGTCCGGACCCGCCAGCACCGGAACATGCGAGCGCCGGTCGGTAATCAGCAGCACGCGCGCGCTGCGCGCGCCCGCCGACATCACCCGTCCGACCAGTCCTTCGCCGGAGATCACCGCCTGGTCGGCGCGGACGCCCTGGCGGCTGCCGGCGTCCATCAGCATGCTGCGGGCGTAAGGGCCGCCCGTGTCGGCGATGACTCGCGCGGCCACCGTGCGAATCTCCTCGCCCGGATCGAAACGCAGCAGGCGGCGCAGTTCGCGGTTCTGCCCATCCAGCCTGAGCGCAAGCGACTGCCATTGGCGCAGGCGCGCATTCTCCTCCCGGAGTTGGGCATTTTCCTCGGTGAGCGCCGCCACCCGGCCGAGATTGCTGCCGATATCGCGCGCGGCCCGCACCGGCAGGGTCACCGTCTGCAGAACGGGAGCCAGCACGTCCCCCACACCGCTCTTGACCCAGTCGAAGACATAGACTTCCGCCTTGCCGACGACCAGCGCGACCAGGGACACGGTAACGAGCAGGGCGAACACGGCCCGGCGCAGGGTCGCCTGGACCGGCGTTTCGGCCTTTACCTCCGGCCCTGCGCGGTGTTCCTGCAAAAGGCGGCTCCCCTAGCTGATGAGGACGCGCTCCAGGGCTCCCATATGCTCCAGACAGCGCCCGGTACCGAGTGCGACGCAATACAGAGGTTCCTCGGCCACCGAGACCGGCAGGTCGGTCGCGTTGCGGATCTCCTTGTCGATATTGGCAAGCAGCCCGCCGCCGCCGGTCAACACGATGCCGCGGTCCACGATGTCCGCAGCGAGTTCGGGCGCGGTGTTCTCCAGCGCCGCCTTCACCGCCTCGACGATCTGGGCCACGGGGTCGGCCAGCGCCTCGGCGATCTGGCTCTCGGTAATCAGGATCTCCTTCGGCGCGCCGTTCAGGAGGTCGCGCCCCTTGATCGGCATCTGCCGTTCCTCGGGGCCCGTCGGCATGGTGGCGGAGCCGAGCTCCTTCTTGATTCCCTCCGCCGAGGCCTCGCCGATCAGGAGGTTATGGTGGCGGCGGATATAGGCGATGATGGCGTCGTCCATCTTGTCGCCGCCGATACGCACCGAACTCGCATAGGCGATGTCGCCGAGCGACAGCACGGCGACCTCCGTGGTGCCGCCGCCGATATCGACCACCATCGAACCGGTGGGCTCGGTCACCGGAAGCCCGGCGCCGATGGCCGCCGCCATCGGCTCCTCGATCAGGAACACGCGCCTGGCGCCGGCGCTTTCCGCCGATTCCTGGATCGCCCGGCGCTCAACGGCGGTCGATCCGAACGGCACGCAAATGACGATCTGCGGACTCGCAAAGCCCCGCCGGTTATGCACCTGCCGGATGAAGTGCTTGATCATTTCCTCCGCGACCTCGAAATCGGCGATGACGCCGTCGCGAAGCGGCCGGATGGTCTCGATCGAACCCGGCGTGCGGCCCATCATCTGTTTCGCCTGGTCGCCGACCGCAATCACCTTCTTGCGGCCCTTGAACTGGCCGATCGCCACGACCGAGGGCTGGTCGAGCACGATGCCGCGCCCTTCGACATAGACCAGCGTGTTCGCGGTGCCGAGGTCGATTGCCATATTGGCGGAAAACAGGCCGAGCAGGCGGGAAAGCATGAAAGCGCAGCGCCAATCCACGGGAGGTGACGAACAGTATGCACTATATAGGGCAAAGCCGCCCGGCGCGACAGCAAAGGCAGGCGGCGCAACACGAGCCGGAGAAGTCCTCTATGCCGCAGGATGACCGCCCGCCGCTGGCCTTCCGCCCGCTGGAGCCGGCGCTGATGGATGCGCTCGGAAGCGTCTTTCGGGGAAGCTGGGGCAAGACCTGCTGGTGCATGTATCCAAGGCTGCCGGCAAAGGAGTTCGAGGCTTTGCCGGGCAGCGGGCCCCTGGGTGCGCGCCGCCGCGCCGCCATGACCGAGCTTGCGCGGGCCGCCCCGGCGCCCGGACTGGTCGCCTTCGAAGGGGAGGCGGCAGTCGGGTGGGCGGCCGTTGCGCCGCGCCCGGCGTTCGCCCGGGTCTGCGCGTCCAGGGCGACACCGGCGGTCGATGCGGTCCCGGTCTGGGCGATACCCTGCGTTACCGTGCGGAAGACGGCCCGCGGGCGCGGCGTCGCGGTGGCGCTGGTCCGGGCGGCGGCGGCATTCGCCTTCGAATGCGGCGCGCCGGCGGTCGAGGCCTATCCCCGCGCCGGCGAGGCGCGCACCGGCGCCGACAACGCCTATTTCGGCACCGAGCCGCTGTTCCGCAGGGCCGGCTTCCGGGTCGTCCGCGGGCCCCTGGAGGGCCTGCCCCGAAACTGGGCGCCGCGTGTGGCCATGCGCCTCGACGCGCCCTGAAAGGAAAACAATGCCTGACATCGTCGTCATCGGCGCCGGCATGGCCGGGGCGTCCGCCGCGCATTTCCTCGCCCGGCGCTTCGACGTGCTGCTGCTGGAGCAGGAAGACCAGCCGGGCTACCACACCACCGGGCGTTCGGCGGCGCTCTACACCCAGGCCTATGGCAACGCCGCGATCCGGGCGCTGACGGTCGCCTCGAAACCGTTTTTCGACGCGCCTCCGGACGGCTTTTCCGAGGTGCCGCTGCTCCTGCCGCGGGGGCTGGCGCTGTTCGGACGCCGGGACCAGGCGGACTCGCTGGAAGGCGCATTCCGCGACGGCCGGCGGTTCGTGCCGGAAATCCGGATGCTGGACAGCGACGGCGTTTGCGAGCTCATTCCGGCGCTCCGGCCGGATTATGTGGCAGGCGCGGTATTCGAGCCGGAGGCGGCGGATATCGACGTGCATGCCATGCACCGGGGCTTCCTTCGCGGCGTGCCGCTCCGGCGCAATGCGGAGGTGGAAGGGCTCGAACGGCGGAGAAGCGGCTGGCGGGTGGCGCTCCGGGGCGGGGACGCGCTGGAGGCCCGCATCGTGGTGAACGCCGCCGGGGCCTGGGCGGACGAAGTGGCGGCGCTCGCCGGCGCGGCGCCTGTCGGCCTCGTGCCGAAGCGGCGGACCGCCTTCACCTTCCCGGCCGAGACCGGGGATTGGCCGATGGCGGTCGATGTCGATGAGCAGTTCTACTTCAAGCCGGAATCGGGCCGCGCTCTCGGCTCGCTCGCCGACGAGACGCCGTCGCCGCCCTGCGATGCGCAGCCGGAGGAGATCGACGTGGCGATGGCGGTGGACCGGATCGAGCATGCGACGACCTTCCGCATCCACCGCATAGAACGCCGCTGGGCGGGACTGCGCAGCTTCGTTGCCGACAAGACGCCGGTCGTGGGCTTCGACCCCGGGGCGCCGGGCTTTTTCTGGTGCGCGGGGCAGGGCGGCTACGGCATCCAGACCGCGCCCGCGATGGGCATGGCGGTGGCTTCGCTCGCGGCCGGCGAGGGCCTGCCGCCGGAGGTCCGGGAGCTCGGCCTGGAGGAAGCGGCGCTCAGCCCGGCCCGCTGCCAGGATGGCGCGTCGTGACCGTCGAGGCGGTGCTCTGGGATTTCGGCGGCGTGCTGACGGAGAGCCCCTTCGACGCCTTTGCCCGCTATGAGCGCGCCAACGGCCTGCCGGAAGGGGCGATCCGGCGCATCAACAGCCGCAATCCGGACGGCAACGCCTGGGCGCTGTTCGAGCGCAGCGATATCGACCGGGCGGCGTTCTGCCGGCGCTTCGAGGCCGAGGCGGCGGCGCTCGGCTACAGGCTCGACGCCGGCGAAATCCTCGACCTCATCCAGGGCCCGGTGCGGCCGCGCATGGTGGCGGCGCTCCGGGCGGTCGCTGCCCGCTACCGGACGGCCTGCCTCACCAACAATATGCGCGCGCCGGGCGAAGACGGCCCCCGCGCCCGGCAGATCGCGGACGCGATGGCGCTGTTCGACGCGGTGGTCGAATCGCGCGAGGCGGGCGTGCGCAAGCCCGAGCCGGCCTTCTACCGCCTCGCCTGCGAGCGCCTTGGCGTGGAGCCGGCGACCTGCGTCTTCCTCGACGATCTCGGCATCAACCTCAAGCCGGCCCGCGCCATGGGCATGGCGACCATCAAGGTCGAGACCGACGCGCAGGCGCTGGCCGATCTGGAAGCCGCCCTCGGCCACCCGCTGTTCTGAGCATCGCGCGGCCTACCCCCCGCATCGGTTGACCAATTGAAAGTCAATGAGTGACCAATTGAAAGAATCCGGCTTTGCGCCTGCCGCCGGGCGAGCGCCTCAGGCGGTTACGCCGCGCTCCGGCTCTCGCCTGCCTTCGGGGACGCGGCGGCAATGGAAACGGTCGAGGTCGATGGTCGTGAAGCGCCCGTCCAAGATCAGTTCCGAGACCGCCCGGCCCGCCGCCGGCGCATGCTGGAGGCCGTGGCCGGAAAACCCGGTCGCGATGAGAAAGTTCTCCGGCGCGCCCGGCCATGCGCCGATAATCATGTTGCCGTCGAAGATGTTGTAGGCGTAGTGGCAGGCCCAGGCGTTCCGGAGCCGGATTGCCTCGAAGGCCGGCAGGCGGTGCGCGAGGCGCGGCCATGCCGTGCTTTCGAACGCCTCCAGGTCCGGCTCCCAGTCGAAATCGCCGGCGCGCTCATAATCGGACATGCCGGCGATGAAGCCCGCGCCTTCCGGCCGGAAGCTGATGACCCCCGCATCGACGGTGAGCGGCATCGGCCCGATCTCCGCCCGGCACTCGAAATACCAGGTCGTGCGCGGCATCGGGCGGACCGGAATGTCGAGGCCGATCATCGCGCAGATTTCATGCGCCCAGGCGCCGGCATTGTTGACGATCCAGCCGCCCTCCAGCACCTCGCCGCTTTCGAGCGCCACGGAGCGGACCAGGCCGGAGGCGGCGTTCAGCCCGGCGACGGTGCCTTCGACATAGGCGACGCCGAGCGCCCGCATCTTTCGGCGCAGCCCCATGAGCGCGGCGTGGGAATCGATCCAGCCGTCGCCCGGCGCATGGGTGGCGCAGACCACGTCGTCCGTGCGCAGCGAGGGGAAGCGCGCCGCCAGCCCGCCCGCGTCGAGGAGATCGACATGGCAGCCGAGGCCGGTCTGGAGCGCATGGTTCTCCCGCATGTCGGCGGCGGCCCGGGCGGAGGTCGCGATGAAGAGGTAGCCCTGGCGGCGGAAGGAGACGGTCGCCAGCTCGCCGTCCACCGTCATCGCCTCTTCGTAGCTGCGGTAGAATTCGCCGCCATATTGCGACATGCGCACATTCTCTTCCTGCGAGAACATGACACGGACCCCGGCCGTGGAGCGGATGGAGGCGGCATGCTCATAGGCCGGGTCGCGCTCCACCACCGCGATGCGGAGCCCGGGCTCCCGCCGGACCAGGTGATAGGCGGTGCTGCACCCGTGCAGCCCGCCGCCGATGACGATGACATCGTATTTCATGTCAGCCCCGCTTGCCGCCCGCCCCCCTCGCAATCATGGCGGGGCGCCCGGCCTTCATAGCCGCTGCGCCGCCCCCGCGATAGCGGGCGCGGCGGCCGTCGGTCCGACTTCAGGCGAACTCTTCCGAGGCGGTCCGCCAGCGGGCCATCGCCTCCGGGTCGAGTTCGATGCCGAGGCCCGGCCCGTCCGGCAGGCGGACATGGCCGTCCTCCACCTTGAGCGCGTCCCCGACCACGGCGTCGCGGAGCGGGTTCGGATTGACGTCCATCTCCAGCAGCCCGTCGCCGCCGGCCGCCGCCAGGATGTTGGCCGAGTGGAGCAGCCCCAGCCCGCCGGCCAGCCAGTGCGGGCAGTAGGTCCTGCCGCGGGCGAGCGTCCGGCGCGCAATGGCGGCATTGTCGGAAACGCCGCCCCACTTGCCGACATCGGGCTGCATGATGTCCAGCCAGCCGAGCGCCCGGTCGATGAGCCCATGGTCGGGCAGGTTCTCGCCGCCGGCGAGCGGCAGGCGCATGGCGGCGCGGAGCCGCTGCCAGTGTTCGTCCGGCGCATCGGCCCGCATCGGCTCCTCCAGCCAGCCGACGCCCGCATCCGCGAGCCATCCGGCGGCCTGTTCGGCCGTTTCGAGGTCCCATCTCTGGTTCGCGTCCACGAACAGGCGCTCGCCCGCGCCCATGTCCCGGCGGATCGCCTCGACATTGCCCCGGTCGGTCTCCTCGCCGAACCCGACCTTGAGCTTGAAATTGCGGTGGCCCGCCTCCCGCGCCCGCCCCGCCATTTCCGGCCCGTCATCGGGGTTGAGGCCGCTGGCATAGGCGGGGATGCGGTCCCGCGCTTGCGTGTCGAGCAGGCGGCGCAGGGACACGCCCCGGCGCCTGGCCGCAAGGTCCCAGAGCGCCTGGTCGGCCGCGGCGACCACCGCCGCCACCGGCCCGTATTCCCCCGACTGGATCGCCAGCACGCGCAATTGCCGCATCATCCGGGCGTAATGCGCCGGGATGTCGTCCACGGTCCGGCCCAGAAGCAGGTCCGGCAGCAGCCGGCCTGCGAGGCGCGCGCGGTATTCGGTGGTGATCGAGGGGAAATTGCCCCAGATGTCGCCCCGGCCGACGGCGCCGTCGCCATCCTCAAGCGCCACCATCGCGACGGCCCGCTCGGCGATGGAGCCGAACGAGACCACCACGGGGCTCGGCATCGGCGCGCGGAAGACCTCGATCCGGATACGCGCGACCCGGACCGGGCCGGCAGCCTGACCGTTCAAGACCGCTACTCCGCCTCGGCCTTCAGCAGCAGCGCCACGAACCGGTCGTCGCCGCCGCGGTTCAACAGCAGCAGGACAGAATTGCGCCCCGCCTCGCGGACGGCGGCGACGCGCTCCTCCAGTTCCTTCGCGCTGCGCACGGGATTGTGGTCGGCTTCGAGGATGAGGTCGCCGGGTTCGAGGCCCTTTTCTTCCGCATCGCTGCCCGGCGCCACCCCGACAACGACCACGCCGCCCCGTTCGAGGGTTTCCTCGTCCAGTTCGTATTCCTTGCGGAGTTCGTCATTCGGCGGCGCGACCACGAGGCCCAGCAGCTCGATCGGGTGCTCCTTCGCTTCGCCCTCCGCCGAGGCGCTGGCCGGGTCGTTCTCCTCCAGGCGCCCCACGACGACCTCCAGGCGCTCGACCTTGCCGTTTCGCCATACCTCGACCGGCACTGCCGCCCCCACTTCCGCATCGGACACGATGCGCGGCAGGGCGCGCATTTTCGCCACCTGCCTGCCGTCGAAGGACAGCACGATGTCGCCCGCCTTTATACCGCCCTTGTCGGCCGGGCTGTCCGCCATGACGGCGGCGACCAGCGCGCCGCGCGCTTCGCCGAAGCCCTCGAATGTTGCGGCGATTTCGTCGGTGACGCTCTGGATGCGCACGCCGAGCCAGCCGCGCCGGGTCTCGCGGAAGCGGCGAAGCTGGTCGATGACGGGCGCGGCGAGCGAGGCCGGCACGGCGAAGCCGATGCCCACGCTGCCGCCGGATGGCGAGGTTATCGCGGTGTTCACGCCGATGACCTTGCCGTCGAGATTCAGCATCGGACCGCCGGAATTGCCCTTGTTGATCGCCGCATCGGTCTGGATGAAGTCGTCATAGGGCCCGGCGCGGATATCGCGCTTGCGCGCCGAGACGATGCCGGCCGTCACCGTGCTGCTGAAGCCGAAGGGATTGCCGATGGCGATGACCCAGTCGCCGACCCGGGTCTCGTCCGAGTTTCCGAACTCCAGGAAGGGCAGCGGGTCTTCCGCCTCGACCTTGAGCACCGCCAGATCGGTCTTGGGGTCGCGGCCCACGACTTCCGCCTTGAACTCCCTGTCGTCGTGAAGGCGGATATGGATTTCGTCCGCTTCTTCGATGACATGGTTGTTGGTGACGATGATGCCGGAGGGATCGATGACGAAGCCCGAGCCGAGCGACGTTGCCCTGCGCGGCGGCCGGCCCTCGCGGTCGTCGCGGTCCCCGAAGAACTTCTTGAAGAACTCCTCGAAGGGCGAACCGGGCGGGAATTGCGGCAGGTCCGGCACTTGCCGCTGCTCCACGGTTTGCCGGGTCGAGATATTGACGACGGCCGGCAGCGCCTTTTCGGCGAGTCCGGCGAAGCTCTCCGGCGTGCCGTGGGCGCTGAGCGGCGGCGCAGCGGCCGCCAGGGCTGCAAACAGGATCAGGGCAGTGGCGAGGCGCATGGCGTTGGACCGTTGTCTTCGTGCTGTCGGGCGAGCACCGGCTCAGGCGGCGTTTTCCCGCGCATGGGCGTAGTTCACGCCGGTGAACCAGAGCATGTAGTCCATATAGGTGGTCGGCGGAAATTTTGGAGGGTCGTCGGGGCCGCAGCAGGTCGGCAGGCAGACCATCTCGTAATCGATGCTGCAGTCGAAGAAGAACGGGATGGCGTAGCGCTCCCGGCCCGACCGGTTGAGAACCCGGTGCGGCGTCGAAAGGAAGTGCCCGTTGGTCCACCGGTGGCCCAAATCGCCGATATTGACGATGAAGCAGTCGGGCTCCGCCGGCGCCTCGACCCATTCGCCGGAGGGAAGCCGGATCGACAGGCCGGGCACATCGGTCGTCGCGAGCAGGGTCATGAACGAACTGTCGGTATGCGGCGCCAGGCTGAACTCGTCCTCCTCGAACCGCTCATGCGCGGCGTAGCGGGTGAGCCTCAGCGTGAATTGCGGGTCGTCGAAAGCCTCGTCGAAGAAGTCCGGCGCGAGGTCCAGCGCCCGGGCGTAGAGCGGCATCAGCGCCATCGCCACCCGCTCCATCGCTTCGGCATAGTCGAGCACGGTTGAACGGAAGCCCGGCAGCGCCGCCTCTTCCGGCCAGCGGTTCAGCGGCCGGAAGCGCTTGCCGGCCAGCACGTCCGGGTGGTCGGGCGGCAGGTCCCGCTTGAGGAAGAAGGCTTCGTTCTTGTTCGGCCGGTCGCCGTGATAGATGCGCGACGCCCTGGAAACGCTGCCCTCATAGGGCATGTAGCCGACATTGTCGGCCCCGGCCCTGAGGCCGAGCTTGTCATCCAGCGGCTGCGCGTGGAAGCGCCGCGCCTCCCCGAACACCGCATCGACGAGCGCGCGCGGCACGCCATGCCCGCCGAGATAGTAGAAGCCGACATTGCGGCAGGCGTGGGACAATGCGGCCGCCGCCTTCTCCGCCGCGCCGGTTTCGCCCGCCAGAACGGGGCCGATGTCGATGACCGGAATAGGTGCCGCGCCCATTTTCGCCTATCCTCCCGAACGCTCAGGGTTTCCGGCGCCATCTTCCTCCTCCCCGGACCCGAAGGCAAGAAAGCGAGGCAGTGCCATGCCGACAGACTCGCCGATCTGGCCCGCGCCGCTGGACCATCTGCGCCTCGACAGCGATGTCCCGGACCGGCTAGCGGATTTCTATGCCGGCCTTCTCGGCTTCGACAGCTTCGACCTGCCGGATGGCGGCCGGCTGCTGCAGGGGCCCGGCCGGCGCCTCGTGATCGGCCGCGGCGAGCCCGGCGCCCGGCCCTATCACGGCTTCCGGCTTCGGGACCGCGCGCAGCTCGATGCCGTGCGCGCCTTCATCGCAGCGCAGGGGATCAACATGGAGCCCTCGCCGTCGGAAGTGTTCGAACCGGATGCGGTGGCGGCGCGCGACCCGGACGGCTGGCTCTCGGTCTTCGGCCTGCCGCGCGCGGACCTGCCGGCGATCCGGACGGTGAACGGCGTGCCGGGCCGCAGCTTCACCGCCCGCCTGCAGCATGTCGTGGTGGCGAGCCGGGACCTCGGCCCCATGATGCGCTGGTATGAGGACGTGCTGGGCTTCGCCCCTTCGGATTATGTGCTCTCGGACATGGACGTCCCTTCGTCGCGCCAGGTGGCCTTCTACCGCTCGGACGAGGAGCATCACAGCTTCGCCGTCTTCGCCGCCTCGGAGACCAAGGCGGACCACCACGCCTATGAAACCGGCGGCTGGACCGATATCCGCGACTGGGCGGACCATCTCTCCAACAGCGGCGCGAAAATCTGGTGGGGCCCCGGCCGCCACGGCCCCGGCAACAACCTGTTCTTCATGATCCGGGACCCGCATGGCGACCCTGTCGAGCTCTCGGCCGAGATCGAGCGCATGCCGCGCGGGATGGCGCCCCGGCTCTGGCCGGCGGAGGAGCGCACGCTGAACCTCTGGGGCCCCGGCTGGATACGCGACTAGCCCACTCCCAGCCGCGCGACTGCCCGTTCGACCTCGACCTCGCGCTCCGTCTGCCGCGCCGCCGCCGCTTCGCGCGCCGCCGCCACGACCGAAGGCGCGGCCCGTTCGGGAGAGCCGGCGTCGAAGGGCGGGTCCGGGTTGTACTCGATGCCGAGCTGGATCTGCTGCGCGGCCTCCGCGCCGAGCAGCTCCCCCGCCACCGTCAGGGCGAAGTCGATGCCGGCGGTGACGCCGCCGCCCGTGACGATCTCGCCATCGACGACCACGCGCTCGGCCACCGGCTCGCAGCCGAAGGCGGCCAGCATCGGCAGCGACATCCAGTGCGTCGTCGCCCGCCTGCCGCGCAGCAGCCCCGCCGCGCCCAGCACCAGCGAGCCTGTGCAGACCGAGGTGACATAGCGCGCCCCCGGCGCCTGGCGGCGCAGGAAGTCCAGCACCTCTTCGTCGTTGAGGAGCGCGTTCATGCCCGCGCCGCCCGGCACGCAGACGAGGTCGAGCTGCGGGCAGTCGGCGAAGGTCGTGCTCGGCAGCAGCTGCATGCCGCCCGCGGCCGTTACCGGGTCGAGGGTCTTCCAGAGAAGATGGACCTGCGAATCCGGGAACTTGGTGAAGACCTCATACGGGCCCGTCATGTCGAGCTGGGTGATGTTGGGAAAGAGCAGGAAGCCTGTGTGGAATGGCATGGGCGGTCTCGGGTCCGTCGGTTGTCGTTGTCGCTCGCAGGCGATATGGAGCGCGCTCTATCCGCTTCAAGCCGGCGCCCAGGAAGGTTATCCGCCATGACAGGTTTCCCGGAACCGCTCCTCGAGGGCTACCGCTCGTTCAGGGGCGGCCGCTACGCCAGGGAGCAGGACCGCTACCGCCGGCTTGCCGAGCAGGGGCAGGCGCCGGAGGTCATGGTCATCGCCTGCAGCGACTCGCGGGCGGCGCCGGAGACGATCTTCAACGCCGCGCCGGGCGCGCTCTTCACCCTCCGCAATGTCGCCAATCTGGTGCCGCCCTGCGAGCCGGACGATGGCTGCTGTTCGACTTCGGCCGCGCTCGAATTCGCGGTGCAGGGGCTGAAGGTCCGGCATATCGTCGTGCTCGGCCACGCGCGCTGCGGCGGCGTCCGGGCGGCGCTTCACCCGCCGGAGGAGCCGTTGTCCTCGGACGACTTCATCGGCAGGTGGATGAGCCGGCTCGGACCGGCCGCCGGGGCGATAGCCGGCCGCGGGGAGCTGAGCGATGCGGAACGGCAGACCGCGCTTGAACGCGCCTCGATCCGCCAGTCGGTCGCGAATCTGAGGACGTTTCCCTGGGTGTCGGATCTGGAAGGCCGCGGCGGCCTCAGCCTGCACGGCGCCTGGTTCGACATCGCCGGGGGAGAGCTGTGGGTGATGGACCCGGCTACCGGGGCGTTCTCCCGGGCCGGGTAAGGCAGCGCGGCGGCTACGCTCCCGCGGCGGCCGCGCCTTCGCCGAGCGCCCGCTCCGTTTGCAGCCGGTCCTGCACCACCGCGTCGCGAACGGCGCGCTGGAGCTTCTCGAAGGCGCGCACCTCGATCTGGCGGATGCGCTCGCGGCTCACCCCGAACTCGCGGCTGAGGTCCTCGAGCGTCGCCGGGTCCTCGCGCAGGCGGCGTTCCTGCAGGATGCGCCGCTCGCGCTCGTTCAGCGACTCCATCGCGCCGGCGAGCATCCGCCGGCGGCGCTCAAGCTCCTCGCGTTCGCCGTAAAGCGTCTCCTGGCTCTCGCTCTCGTCGGCCAGCCAGTCCTGCCACTCGCCCTCGCCCTCGATGCGCATCGGCGCGTTCAGCGAACGGTCCGGCGCGGCGAGGCGGCGGTTCATCTGCACGACCTCGTCCTCGGACACCCTGAGCTCGTCGGCGATCTTCGTGACATGCTCGGGCGACAGGTCGCCGTCTTCGATGGCCTGTATCCTGTGCTTCATCCGGCGCAGGTTGAAGAACAGCTTCTTCTGGGCCGCGGTCGTACCCATCTTCACCAGCGACCAGGAGTGCAGGATGTATTCCTGTATCGAGGCCCTGATCCACCACATGGCGTAGGTCGCGAGGCGGAACCCCTTTTCCGGGTCGAAGCGCTTGACCGCCTGCATCATGCCTACATTGCCTTCGGAGATCAGTTCGTTCACCGGAAGCCCGTAGCCGCGATAGCCCATGGCGATACGCGCGACCAGGCGCAGATGGCTGGTCACCAGGCGGTGCGCCGCATCCACGTCCTTATGCTCGACCCAGCGCTTCGCCAGCATGTATTCCTCTTCCTGCTCCAGCATCGGGAACTGGCGGATTTCATGCAGGTAGCGGGAGAGATTGCTCTCGCCGTTCAGCGCGGGGATATTACGGCTGGCTGCGATGTTTTCGGCCATAGTCCGAACCCTCTCGACACGCCCTGAATATAGGAAGAACAGCCTATAAATTCAAGTCTTCCAACATTACCGAGAGTTCATGAAAGTCTGCCGGAGGCGGACTTTCGAACAGCATGTCCTCCCCGGTCGCCGGATGGCGGAAGCCGAGCCGCGCGGCATGGAGCGCCTGGCGGGGAAAGGCCGGCAGTCCGCGCCGCCGCCCGCCATAGAGCGGGTCGCCGATGAGCGCATGGCCGATATGGGCCATATGGACCCGGACCTGGTGGGTGCGGCCCGTCTCCAGCCGGCAGGCGACCAGCGATGCCCGCGTGCCGTATGCCTGCTTGACCCGGTAGCCGGTGACGGCCGCGCGCCCCCGCTCGACCACCGCCATGCGCTTGCGATGGCGCGGGTCGCGGCCGATGGGCGCCTCGATCCGCCCCTGGGCGGGCGACGGCAGGCCCTGCGCCAGCGCGAGATAGCCCCGGTCGATGTCATGCGCCTCGAACAGCGCGCGGAGCCCCGCATGGGCCGCTTCGGTCTTGGCTGCCACGATGAGGCCGGAGGTGTCCTTGTCCAGCCGGTGGACGATGCCCGGCCGGGCAACGCCGCCCACGCCCGTCAGCTCCGGGCCGCAATGGGCCAGCAGCGCGTTCACCAGGGTGCCGCCGTCATGGCCGGGGGCGGGATGCGCCACCATGCCCGCCGGCTTGTCCACGACGACCAGATGCGCGTCCTCATGGACCACCGCCAGCGGAATCGCTTCGGCCGCGGGCTCGGCAGGCCGCGCCGGCGGAACGCTCACCCGGTAGCGCTGCCCCGCGACCGCCTTGCGGGCCGCAGGCGTCACCCGCCCTTCCGCCATCAGCGCCTGGATGCGGGAGCGCGAGAGCTCGGGGATCGCGCGGGCCAGCATGCGGTCCAGCCGCTCGCCGTCGGCCTCCGGCGGCGCGACGGCCTCGAAGACCGTGATTTCCTCCCCCGTTGTCACAGAACCCGCTCCATGGCGATGACTTGTGCGCACAACTATGGCAAATCCGCGGCCGGGACGAGCGGCAGAGAGCAATTCATGGGTCTGAAGGCCCTGGTCATAGGCATGGGCGTGTTGATCGTCGCGGGCGTTGCGGTCGTCCTGGTCACCATCGTCAACCGGTCTCTGGCGCCCCCTGCCGGTGTCGGCGAGGTCCGCTGGCAATTGCCCCGGGGAGCCGAGGTCAGGGACTGGCGCGTGGCCGGCGACGAGCTGGTCATCCGGCTGGAGCAGGACGGCGCGGTGCTGTTCTGGACCTTCGACCGGCGCTCCGGTCAGCGGCTGGGCGAGGTCCGGCTGGAGCCCGGATCGAACCCGTAGTCGCGCCGGGCCGTTTCGGGGCTGACCAGGCCGCGCCGCACGTCCCGTTCCACCGCCTCCGGGTCCCGTGAGGCCGCGTCCCCGAGCCCGCCGCCGCCCGGCATCTCCACGACCAGCCGCTCCCCTTCGGGGACGACCTGGAAGCCCTTGTTGCGCAGTTTCCGGCCCGACGCGAGGCTGAGGCGGCCGAGCGCGCCCGGCCCGCCGCCGCCGCGCCCCCGCGCGGCATGCACGGTGCGCTCGAAGGTGGCGTAGATGCCGAAGGGCGCGCCTTCCCGGTTCTCCACCTCGATGGTCTGGCCGAGGCCGCCGCGCGTCCGGCCCGCGCCGCCGCTGTCGGGGCGCAGCTCCTTCTTCCAGAACACCAGCGGCGTGATCGCCTCGGTCGCCTCGACGGGCACGTTGCGCACGCCGGAGGGGAAGGGCGTCGCCGAGAGTCCGTCCAGCCCGGGCCGCGCGCCCGCGCCGCCGGAATGGAAGCTCATGATCTGGAACGGCGTGGACTGCGAGCCGGCGCGCGCCGTGATCCCCTGGCCCGCGCCGAGCCTGAGCGTCCAGAGCGCCGAGCAGCCTTCCGCCGGCACCCGGTCCGGAATCGACTGGTGCAGGCAGCCGAACACCACGTCCGGCAGCATGTGGCCGATATTCGAGCGCGCATAGACGGCGCAGGGATGCGGCGGGTTCAGGATGCAGTTCTCGGGCGCCGTCACGCGGATGGCGTCGAGCGCGCCCGCATTGTTGGGAAGCTCCGGCGCCACGATGCATTTCACGCCGAAGCTCGTATAGGCAATGGTGTAGCAGAGCGGGCAGTTGATGCCGAAGTCCGAAAGCCCGGAGGTGCCGTCGAAATCGACGTCGATGACGCCGCCGCCGACCGTCAGCCGGGCGACCAGCTCGACCTCGCGGTCGAAGCCGTCGATGGTCATGGAGTGGGTCCAGCTTCCCTGCGGCAGGGCGTCTATCGCATCGGCCATCGCCTGCCGGCTGCTGTCCACGATGAAATCGGCCAGCGCGGAAAGGTCGTCGAGGCCGTATTCGTCCATCATGGCGAGCAGCCGCTCGCTGCCCGTGTCGTTGCAGGCGGCAAGCGCGTAGAGGTCGCCGATCACCATACGCGGCTCCCGCACATTGGCGCGCACCATCTCCAGGAACCACTCGTTCACCCGCCCGGCCTCCGCGAACGGCATGAGCGGCACGAACGGGCCCTCCTGATAGACCAGCCGCGCGTCCGGCCCCTGGCCGAGGCCGCCCACATCGACGACGTGGCTGGTGGACGCGAACAGCGCCACGATCCGCCCGTCCCGGAAGGTCGGGGACACGACGGTGAAGTCGTTCAGGTGGCCGGTGCCCTTCCAAGGGTCGTTGGTGATGAAGACATCGCCCTCGCGCATGGTCTCCGGCGGGAATTTCGCAACGAAATGCTCCACCGAGAGCGCCATGGAGTTCACATGGCCGGGCGTGCCGGTGACGGCCTGGGCCAGCATTCGCCCTGTAAGGTCGAAGACGCCCGCGGAAATGTCGCCGGCCTCCCGCGCGGACGTGGAGAACGCCGTGCGCACCAGCGTCTGCGCCTGCTCTTCCACCACGGAAAGCAGCCGGTTCCACATCACCTGGTGGCGCACGTCATCGAATGTAGCGGTCATGCTGCCCCCCTCCGCGTCAGCACCAGCGCGCCCGAGGCGGCGATGGCTAGGTCGAAGCCTTCGGGTGCGACCGTGGCGGTTTCATCCTCTACCACCACCGCCGGGCCGGCAAGCCGGACGCCGGGCGCGAGGTCGGCGCGCGCATGCGCGACCGCTTCCACCCGCCCGCCCGACTCGGTGTCGTAAAGCATCCGCCGGCCGGAAGGCGGGCCGGCATCCGCGGGCGCCGCCGCAGGCAGGCGGGCCGGCAGCCGGTCCGCGGCCCCGAGCGCCAGGCTCCAGGACATCGCCTCCACTTCCAGCGCCGGGATGGTGCGGCCGTAGAGGCGGCGATAGGCGTCGTCGAAGCGGCGGCGGTATTCCTCCGCGTCGGCGCGCTTAGGCAGCTCGACCGCGATCTCGTGGCCCTGGCCGCGATAGCGCATATAGCCGGTCCGCACCTCCTCCAGTTCGGCGTCGGGCGCGCCCAGCCGCACCACGGCTTCCGCTTCCACGCGCATCTCGTCGAACAGCGCATCCACGACCGCCGGCGCGAAATTGTCGAGCGCCATGAAGCGCGAGCGGACCACCTCATAGGCGATGGGCGCGGACAGGAAGCCGATGGCCGAGCCCACGCCCGCTCCCGGCGGCACGATCACCGTGTCGATCCCGAGCTTGACGGCGAGGCGCGCGGCGTGGAGCGGGGCGGCGCCGCCGAATGCGATGAGCGCCCGCCCGCCCAGTGGCTTGCCGCTCTCGATCGCGTGGACGCGGGCGGCATTGGCCATGGCCTCGTCCACGATCTCGCTGACGCCGGCGGCGGCCACCTCGTCCGTCATGCCCAGCGGATCGCCCACATCGCGCCGGACGGCATGGAGGGCGGCATCCTCGTCCAGCGCCATGGTGCCGCCGGCGAACCGGGCCGGGTCGATGCGGCCCAGCATCAGGTCCGCGTCGGTCACGGTCGGCGCATCGCCGCCGCGCCCGTAGCAGGCCGGGCCCGGGTCGGCGCCCGCGCTGTCGGGGCCGACGACGATCCGCCGGAGGGCATCGGTGCGCGCGATGGAGCCGCCGCCCGCGCCGATCTCGACCATCTCGATGGCCGGGATGCGCAGCGGCAGGCCGCTGCCCTTCAGGAACCGGTATTGCCGCGCCACCTCGAAATTGCGCGACAGTTGCGGGCGGTAGTCGTCGATCAGGCAGATTTTCGCCGTGGTGCCGCCCATATCGAAGGAGAGCGCCTTGTCGAGGCCGTGCTCGGCGGCGACATTGCGGGCGAGCACGGCGCCGCCGGCCGGGCCGGACTCCACCAGCCGAATCGGGAAGCGCTGCGCCGTCTCCACCGTCGTCACCGCGCCGCTGGACATGGTGAGCAGCAGCGGACAGGCGAGGCCGCGTTCCCGCAGCGCGGCTTCAAGCCGGCCGACATAGCCCGCGATCAGCGGGCGGACATAGGCATTGGCGACCGTGGTCGAAAGGCGGTCATATTCGCGGATCTCCGGCGACACCTCCGACGACAGGCAGATCGTCGCCCCCGGCAGCTCCCGGCTCAGGATGGCGGCCGCACGGCGCTCGTGGGAATCGTCCACATAGGAATGCAGGAAGCCGACAGCGACCGCCTCCACGCCCTCCTCCCGGAAGAACGCGGCATGGGCGGCGACCGCCGCCTCGTCGAGCGCCAAGAGCAGTGAGCCGTCGGCCGCCAGCCGCTCCGGCACGCCGAGACGGAGCTCGCGCGGCACCAGCGGCTCCGGGCGCTCCATGTAGAGGTCGTATTGCTCGAACCGGTGCTCATAGGCCATCTCGATGGAGTCGCGGAAACCTTCGGTGGTCAGCAGCGCGGTCCTCGCCCCCTTGCGCTCGATCAGCGCATTGGTGGCGAGCGTGGTGCCGTGGATGACGAGATCGACCGCTTCCGGCGCAATGCCGGCCCTTTCGAGCGCCGCGCCGATGCCCTCGATCACCCCGGTTTCGGGCGCCTCGGCCGTCGTCGGCACTTTGGCGGAGGTAAGCGTGCCGGCATGGTCGATGACGACATCGGTAAAGGTCCCGCCGACATCCACGCCGATGCGGCAGGCGGGGTTATCCCTGTTCATCGCAATCCGTTCTCGCAGCGTCGCGAATCCCGTCCTCATGGCCGAGGCCGAGTATCCATGCCTCTTCTTGTTCGATCAGGCCGCGTTCATCCACTGAAAGACCGCACGCCCCTTCGAACAGTGGGGTAAGGCCGCCCCGCCTGTCCAGCCGCGCAAACGCCGCTGCATTGACGCGGACCTGGGCGCGGTCGAGGACTTCTCCGTCGCCCCGGCACGCTGCAACCTCTTTACGGAGAAGCGAGGGGTAGATTTCCGCGAGCACGAGCGGCGCCTCGCGGGTATCGGGCGCCCTGAGCCCGGTATCGAAGGGCCAGACCCTGCCGCACCCGCCGATGCGCGGGTCCGCCAGCAGCCGTTTCAGGGCCGGCAGGCCCACAAGCACCTGCGAGCCGACGGAGCCCGCATAGGCCAGTTGCCAGACGGTCTTGGCCTCCATTGCCCGTTTGTCGGCGATGCGGCGCTCCGGCGGGTGCCCTTCCCGGCAGGTGCGGTCGCGCGCCCTGACCGGGATTTGCGGGTAGCGCCATGCCGGCGGGCGGCCCCAGAACGGCCCGACGCCGGGCCAGCGCCGGTTCATTGCCTCGGCTACGGCAAAGCGGTTGTTGCCATTGTCCGGCTTGTCCTCGATACGCGTCATCAGCCAGTTCCAGACCGTAGCGGCGGAGGCTTGGCCCGTCAGGCGTTCGGCAACGCCCGCCGGATAGCCGAACGGGAAATCGAAGCCGGCCAGAACGCGGCGCCCGGCATCCAGTTCCCCGGCGATGAAGACGGCAAGGCTCTCAACGGCTTCATGGCGCGTGCGGAGATATTGCGGCTCCAAGGCGCTCCCGTTGCGGACCACCGCCCACCAGATCGAATCCCGGTTCGGCCGGGCCGGACTCGGTTTCGAGCGCGCAGACCAATCGACGACGATATGAGTGTCGAAGAGCGGCACCGGCCCTAACGGCGGTCGGGGTGATAGACGCGGATGGGGCGATATTGCTTGTAGAAGGCTTTCTGGTCGCGCCAGAGCACGCCGCTGGCCGCGCCGCCGTCCACCGTGATCGCCTGGCCGGTTACGAAAGTCGACCGGTCGCTCGCCAGGAACAGCACGGTCTCGGCGATGTCGCGCGGCCGGCCGACGCGCGGGATCGGCTGCTGCAGGGCGTAGTCGTCGAGCCGCTCCTCGATCAGGCTGTCCGGCTTGCCGACGGTATTGGCCGAAAGCGGCGTCGCGATATAGCCGGGGCAGACGCAATTGACCCGGACCGAGTGTTCGCCGAGTTCCATTGCGGAAACCTTCGACAAATGCACCACGGCCGCCTTGGCGGCCGAATAGACCTGCGGCCCGCGCCCGGCGGTGATGCCGGCGATGCTGCCGGTGTTGACTATGCTGCCTGAGCCCTGCGCCTTCATCGCCGGGATCGCGTGCTTCATGCCGAGGAACACGCCGCGCACCAGCACATCGAAGGAAAGGTCGAATTCCTCCGCCGGAATCGCCTCCAGCGGCCCGAGCGCGCCGCCGAAGCCGGCATTGTTGAACATGCAGTCGAGCCGCCCCCAGCGGTCGAGCGCCAGATCGACGGCCGCCTTCACCTCCGCCTCGTCGCGGACCTCGCAGGGCGCGAACAGCGCCGCCCCGCCAAGCTCCGCCGCCAGCGCCTCGCCCCGTTCGCGCTGCATGTCGGCGATCACGACCCGCGCGCCCTCGGCGGTGAACAGCCGCGCCGTCGCCTCGCCGATTCCACTGGCGCCCCCCGTGATGACGGCGGTCTTCCCTTCCAGCTCGGCCATGCCTTCGGCTCCCCCTGTTTCTCCGGCCCGCCCATTGTCACGCAAAACGACCCGGATGTCCGCCGTGCCGAAACCGCCTGCTACAATGCGCGCCGCTCACTGAAACGAGGCCCCTCATTCCATGTCCGAGCTTACGATCACCACCCGCGCCGGCGAGACCTTCGGCGCCTATGCGGCCTATCCCGACGCCGGCGGGCCCGCGCCCGGCCTCCTGCTGCTGAACGAGGTGTTCGGCGTCAACCGCTTCATGCGCGCCATCGCCGACTACTGGGCCGGCAGGGGCTTCCTCGCCGTCTGCCCGAAGCTCTACTGGCGCATAGACCCGGAATTCGAGCTCGACCCGGAAACCCCCGGGCACCGGGACCAAGCGCTGGCGACACGCGCGCAATTCGACGTCGATCTCGCGGTCTCGGACACGGCGGCGGCCGTTGCGCGGTTGCGCGAAATGCCCGAATGCAGCGGCAGGGTCGCAACGCAGGGCTATTGCCTTGGCGGGCTGCTTGCCTTCCTGCATGCCGCGCGCAGCGACGCGGACTGCGACATCTCCTATTACGGCGTCGGCATAGAGGACTATCTGGACGAGGCGGCGCGGATCACGCGGCCCGTCATGCTGCATATCGGCGAGGCGGACCCCTGGACGCCCGTCCCGGTCCGCGATGCCACCGCGGCGGCGCTGGCCGGCCATGACGGCGCCGAAATCTATACATATCCGGAAACGGACCATGCCTTCGCGCGCGAAGGCGCGGCCACCGAGGTCAGGGCCATGAAGGAACTCGCCAACGGGCGCTCCGAGGCGATGCTGGACCGGGTGCTGCGCTGATGCGCGCGGTGCTTTGCCGGTCCTTCGACGGGATCGACGCGGTCACCGTCGAGGACATCGCCCCGGACGAGCCGGGCCCCGGCGAGGTGCGAGTGCGCGCAGCGGCCGTCGGCGTGAACTTCGCGGACTCCCTTGTGGCTGCCGGCCAGTACCAGACGCGACCCGATTTCCCCTTCAGCCCCGGCTTCGAATGCGCGGGGCATATCGATGCGCTCGGGCCCGGCGTCGAGGGCCTGGAGATCGGCGAGCGCGTGATGGCGGTGATGGACTACGGCGCCTGGCGCGAGCAGGTCTGCGTGCCCGCCGTCCATGTTTACCGCCTGCCGGAGAGCATGGACTTCGTCACCGCAGCGGGCTTCCCCGTGACCTATGGCACGAGCCATATCGGCCTCGACCATCGCGGCGGCCTCAAGGCCGGCGAGACCCTGCTGGTGCATGGTGCGGCCGGAGGCGTCGGGCTCACCGCGGTCGAGATCGGCAAGGCCATGGGCGCGACCGTCATCGCGACCGCCGGCGGGCCGGAAAAGGTAGCGGTGGCTCTCGAGCACGGCGCGGACCACGGCATCGACTACAGGAGCGAGGATATCCGCGCGCGGGTGAGGGACCTGACGGACGGCCGGGGCGCGGATGTGATCTACGATCCCGTGGGCGGCGATGTCTTCGATGCTTCCATGCGCTGCATCGCCTGGGGCGGGCGGCTGCTGGTGGTCGGCTTCGCGGCCGGGCGCATTCCGCAGGCTCCGGCCAATCTGCTGCTGGTCAAGAACATAGCCGCCATCGGCGTTTACTGGAGTTCGCACCGGGAACGCGAGCCCGAGCGGCTGCAGCAGAGCTTCGCCGATCTCTTCGAGCTCTATGAGGACGGCGCGCTGAAGCCGCGCATTGCCGAGACCTGGCCTCTCGAAGGGGCGGCCGACGCCTTGCGCCGCCTTCTCTCCCGCAAGGTTGCCGGCAAGATTGTGCTCACGACAGGCGAAACTGCAAGCTGACCGATAGCCCGGAATCCGGTTGATTGCGGGCAGCTGGTTCCGGG